>NZ_AQOD01000030.1 GCF_000513715.1 Salinivibrio socompensis S35 | reverse complement strand
TCACTGGCGTTTACTATAATGTGGCTGCCGATGTATTGCTGAATAAAATGTGTACAGCAAAGATCAACACGCCCTAGCGTGTCCCGCTTTTTTTAGGCTGTTTTCTTTATTTCTTTATTTCTTTATTTCTTTAGGCACGCTCTGGCGTAGACGTCGTCGCTGTTGCCTCTTTTTGCGGTTGAGCGGCCTGGTGTGGCTCTACCTTGTCGACAAACCAACCGAAGTAGCTGGTGACGATGGTGACGGCAATACACACAAAACTTAACCACATAAAGGGCGCATAAGACAAGGTCGCGACACCAAGGATACTGGCCATATAAATACCGTTATCACTCCACGGCACCATGCCGGAGGTTAACGTGCCACCAAATTCAGCGTTACGAGACAGGTTCTTGCGTTGATAGCCGAGTCTGTCATAGTTTTTAGCACAGATTTTGGGGGTTAAGATCAGTGACACATACATGGCCGAGCCAAAAACGTTCCCCATAAAGGCGGTGCCGATGGTGGAGGTCGCCAAGCTACCCGCACTGTTAACACGACGCTCAAACAAGCTGGCAATGGTGTGCAAGACGCCCACTTTTTCGAGCAAGCCACCAAAGCCCAGACCAAAGACAATCACAGCAACGGAACCGAGCATCGAGGACATGCCACCGCGGTTGAGGATTGCATCGATAAAATCGACGCCGGATGAGATAGAAAATGGTGCCCAGGCAGTATTAATGGCGTTCACGGGCGTCATATCTTGCAGCATCACAGCCCAAACCACACCCAGCAATGAACCAAAACTAATCACCGGGAAAGACGGTAAGCGCATCGCCAGCAGCGCGAGGACAATCAGCACCGGCACAAAGGATAGCGGAGAGATCACAAACTGATCTTGCATCGCTTGCTTCACCATCTCTACCTGGCTCATATCGACATTACCCGCATAGTGCCAGCCAATTAGCGTAAACAAAATACCGGTAATGATGTAGCTGATCAGGGCAATCGGCAGCATGCCTTTAATGTGCTCAACGATTTCGACCCCAGACATTGATGAGGCAAGGATCACTGAATCAGACAATGGCGACATTTTATCACCAAAGTAGCACCCAGAAAGAACAGCACCTGCTGTCATCGGGGCTGGGATCCCAAGGCCTTGACCAATCCCCATCATGGCAATACCCGCGGTACCGGCTGCGCCCCAAGAGGTGCCCGTCGCTAAAGCGGTTAACGAGCAAATCAACATGGTCGCTAAAAGGAAGATAGAAGGATGGATAGCTTTGAGACCATAGTAAATGATGGTGGGGACGATCCCGCCCGCAATCCAAGTGCCTACCAATGCGCCAACGGATAAGAGAATCAAAACGGCACCCAACCCGTTTGAGATCCCTTTCGTCGCCGCGCTTTCAAGATCTTTGTATTGATGGCCCAGTTTTAGCCCCAATCCCATAATCACAAACCAGCCGATAAATAAGGCCAGTTGAATGGGGAGGTCTAATTTGGCAGTAAACGAAAACGCGAGCGCCAAAAAGGCGCCAAGTGCCAATACCACCTGAATGATGGACGGTAATCGAGCTTGCTGTGTTGTCATAACTTAACCTTCTTCACGTCGCTTGCTGGGTAACCTGTCGCTTGCGGGTTACCGATAGCGCTGAGCGAGTCAATATCATTATCGGAAGGTGGATCGTCTGTGATTGCGCGACTACTCCCTGCGCGATTTAGCGATGCCTCAAGCAACAACCAAACTCACATCACTGTCCTTGTTTCAGTATCCTTTGTTCCATTTGTGAGGGGACATACTCTAGCTAACAGAGCAAAGCGATGGGAAACATTTTTGTCGCTAATGTGAGTCGTGCGCGAATTAGGTTACATTCTGACACGATTGATTAATATATCGTGACGTAAAGGTTATCAAACCATTTTAACATAGTGTTTATTATGTATTTTTGCGCTTGTTTTTTAGGCGCTTGTGCGTTAATTCAAGTTAGACAAGGGTGACGGAAACTTGAAGAAGAGGTCATTTACTAAGCAGGCAGAGCCGTTAACCTGACGACCGTGGTAAGACGTGTTAGTATCAAAAACGTTTTTTCACTGACTGTCAGGCGACAACATTCTGTTGCTAAGACGGTCACACAACATGGAGTGTGAAAATTATGATGCGAGTAGGTTTAGTTGGCTGGCGCGGCATGGTGGGATCGGTGCTGATGCAGCGCATGGTAGAAGAAAAAGACTTCGACCATATCGAACCTGTGTTTTTTAGCACCTCACAAGTCGGGATTGCGGCGCCGAATTACGGCAAAGATGCAGGCATGTTGCAAGATGCCTATGACATTGAAACGCTCAAAACCCTCGATGCTATTATCACCTGCCAAGGCGGCGATTACACCAACGATGTGTACGCAAAGTTGCGTCAAGCCGGTTGGAAAGGCTATTGGATTGATGCAGCGTCATCATTACGAATGGCAGATGATAGTATCATCACCTTGGATCCGATTAACTTCAAACACATCCAAGCGGGGATCCATAACGATACGCGCACGTTTGTAGGCGGTAACTGTACCGTGAGTTTGATGCTGATGGGCTTGGGCGGTTTGTATCAAAACGGCCTGGTCGAGTGGATGACCGCGCAAACCTATCAAGCCGCGTCTGGTTCAGGTGCGAAGCATATGCGTGAGCTGATCAGCCAAATGGGTGTCATCAATGATGCGGTGAATACTGACTTGGCAAGCCCAGCCACATCTATTCTAGACATTGACCGTAAAGTGGCTCAAACCTTGCGCTCGGGCGATTTTCCGAGCGAGCAGTTTGGTGCGCCACTCGCGGGCTCATTGATCCCTTGGATTGATGTCAAGCGCGACAACGGCCAAAGCAAGGAAGAGTGGAAGGCATCGGTTGAAACCAACAAGATCCTTGGGCTGGAGAACAACCCGATTCCAATCGACGGAACTTGCGTCCGTGTTGGGGCCATGCGTTGTCACAGCCAGGCGCTGACGATTAAGCTGAAAAAAGCGGTGCCGATGGATGAAATTGAAGACATGATTGCATCACATAACGATTGGGTGAGTGTTGTCCCCAATGAGCGTGATGTGACCATGACCGATCTGAGCCCGGCGAAAGTCACAGGCACCATGTCTGTCCCCGTGGGCCGTCTACGTAAACTGGCAATGGGGGATGATTTCCTGAATGCCTTTACCGTGGGTGATCAGCTGTTATGGGGGGCGGCAGAACCGCTACGCCGCACGCTGCGGATTATCTTGTCGGAAAAAGAACAAGACTAATTAACTTGGATTCTAATTAACTTGGATTCATCAAGTTACGTTAAGCCGTCAACCTAGTTGGCGGCTTTTTTATATCGAGTGCTTTTTTATATCGAGTGCTTTGTGTCGCCTCAGCATGCGTATCAGAGACAAACAAAAAAGGAGGCGATAGACGCCTCCTTTGCTGTACGCTTTTATAGGTTGTAAACCGACTTAGCCTGCGAAGTTTTTCGCAACGAAGTCCCAGTTAACCAGTTTCCAGAATGCAGCGAGGTAATCTGGGCGTACGTTACGATAATCGATGTAGTACGCATGTTCCCAAACGTCGACAGTCAACAATGGCGTTTCACCATCGTGAGTCACTGGCGTTTCCGCATTGGAAGTGTTCACGATCGCAACCGATCCATCTGCTTTTTTCACCAGCCAAGTCCAGCCTGAGCCGAAGTTAGTGACTGCCGCATTGGTGAACTGAGTCTTAAACTCGTCAAATGAACCAAATGCTTTGGTGATCGCATCTGCAACGTCGCCTGTTGGCTCACCGCCACCATTTGGCTCAGGCAGTGCCAGTAGAAGGTGTGATTCCACACTTGGGCAGCATTATTGAACACGCCACCTGACGAGGTCTTGATAATGTCTTCGAGTGATTTACCTTCGAAATCTGTGCCTTCAATCAAACCGTTCAACTTCACGACATAGGTGTTGTGGTGCTTGTCGTAGTGATAGTCGAGCGTTTCTTTTGAGATATGTGGTTCGAGTGCGTCTTTTGCGAACGGTAGTTCAGGTAGTTGGAATGACATTGCTATTATCTCCGTTTTTATTGTGGGAGTGCTTCCTGTAGTCCATCGCCGGTGCGGTAATCTGCCGTTTATGATGCGTTGGCACATGAACGGACAAGCACCTAAACATCCGGTGTGGCTACTATTTTCGTTTTGCTAGGTCTAGTTTAGCAAGTTTTTACTTTATTAAAAGGATCGCAGTAAAATTTTCATGCCTAATCCCACAAAACATTTAGGCATTTTTTTCCAGCCGGTTAACCAGTAGAATCAAACTAAGATTCACAGACAGTGTTCGAGGAAGCAATGGAAACAATTGACAAAATTAAGCAGCAAATCGAAGAAAATGCGATTCTGCTATACATGAAAGGGTCGCCAAAACTACCAAGCTGTGGTTTTTCGTCACAAACCTCGCAAGCGCTGATGTCTTGTGGCGAGAAGTTTGCTTACGTGGATGTGTTGCAAAACCCAGATATTCGCGCAGAGCTACCTGTTTACGCACAATGGCCAACATTTCCACAACTGTGGGTTGATGGTGAACTCGTTGGCGGATGTGACATTATCTTGGAAATGTTCCAAAAAGGTGAGTTACAGCCACTGATTAAAGAAGCGGCCGAGCGCCGTGATGCGAGCGAAAACGAGTAATCGATCGCGCATTTTTTCGTAAACTAGGGTGACGCGAAAATAGCGGTGTCGTGTAAAAAAGCCACGTGAGAGAACGTGGCTTTTTTTCATGGCGGATGCACAGCGTTTACGCGTAAAGATCAAGCCCTAGAGCATCATCGCCGCTAACCAGCCGAACGCAATGAGTGGCAGGTTATAGTGGATAAAAGTTGGCACCACGGTATCCCAAATATGTTCGTGTTGGCCATCGGCGTTCAGGCCTGATGTGGGACCCAAGGTTGAATCCGAGGCGGGAGAGCCGGCATCACCCAAGGCGGCAGCCGTTCCCACCAAGGCAATGGTGCCATCGGCGAGAAGCCAAACGCCAATGAGAGCGGCACATAAATGGTGGCGATAATCGGAATAGTTGAGAACGATGAACCAATTCCCATGGTGACTAGCAAACCGACAATCAACATCAGAAACGCCGCGAGAGGCTTGTTATCACCAATGGAGCCCGATAGCGAGGCGACCAACGACTCTACGCCACCTGTTGCTTTCATCACTGCGGCAAACCCAGCGGCGGTAATCATAATAAAGCCGATCATCGCCATCATGTGTACCCCTTTAGTAAACACATCTTGAGTGTCTTTCCAGCGGATCACACCGCCAAAGGTAAACACCATAAAGCCAGCCAATCCGCCTACAATCATCGAGCCTGCCATCAGCTGTACGCTTAACGCGGCGACAATCGCGATGCCGGCCACCCATAGATTACGGGGGCTAATGGCGTGGTTTTCCGGCTCGGCAGTGAGCACGTCCCCTTCACTGTATTGGCGTGGCTGGCGGTAGCTGATAAAGGTCGCGATCAACAAACCAACCACCATCCCGCTGCCGGTAATAACATGGCGGTTGGCACCTGGCTGGCGACCACGTTTAAGCCGTTATCATTGAGGTTTTTCAGCAGGATATTGTTCAAAAAGATGCCGCCAAAGCCGACCGGTAACACCATATACGGCATAATCAAACCAAAGGTCAGCACACAGGCGACTAGGCGACGATCGAGCTTTAAGCGTTGGAACACATGCAATAAAGGGGGGATCACAATCGGGATAAAAGCAATGTGAACCGGAATCGCGTTTTGCGACGAAATCGCCAAAAGACCCAACAATACCAACACCACATATTTAAAGGCCGCTGTATTGGCATCGGTGGGGCGCGCGTTAAGCTTGCGGATCACCGAATGCGCCAGCACATCGGTGATCCCAGAACCGCTAATCGCGACCGCAAAGGTACCGAGCATGGCGTAACTGAGGGCAATGGTGGCACCGCCGCCCAGCCCGCCTTCAAAGGCACTGATGGTCTCAGAAATACTGAGCCCACCGACCAGGCCTCCAAGGACAGCACTAAAAGTGAGTGCGACGACGACATTCACACGCATAAGGGCCAGTGCCAGCATGACACAGACTGAAATGACTACCGGTTCATGGAAACGTTCCTGTTATAAGGGTTATCACTGCAGCGTCGCCGCAGGGGTTATCTATGGTTTTGTAATTAAGCTACCCAGTTTGCGCAAATTTTCGCTGTGTCGAGGGGAAATCGGTTTTTTTAGTTACTTTCTTTCATGCTTGTCGGTCTTGCTGAAAGCCGCGACGAGTAAAGTAGGCAAAAAGGGGCACTGGAAATGCGGGTGGTGTAACGGATAGGGGAAAGCAATCGCAGACTACACGCATGCACGCCGTGAACCCATCCCTGGGGCTCCGCCGCGCCATCCTTGGCGCATAGGGCCTGCTTAGCAGCCAGCAATCGCTGCTAATGGTGAAAATCAGCCTCTAGATCAAAAAAAGCCGGCCTTAATTGGCCGGCTGATTGGGTTATGGCTAAGCCGCAGAGATTAGAACAAGTAGTTCAGCTGCAAACCGTAGATGTAAGCATCACCACCGGCTGAGAACGCAAATCCATCTTCGGTACCGTCGACTTGATCACCGTCAAGGAAGGCAAAGCCGGCATCCACAGAGAGGTTTTCATTGGCGGTATAAGTCGTGCCTAAGCTCCACCATTGACGATCAGAATCCGGAATGCTTAGCGTACGGTCTTTCGCATCAACCGGGCTTTCATCATAGGCATAACCGGCACGGAACGCCCAGTGTCGATCCATGGTATAAGTAGCACCGAGCGCATAACGCCAGCTATTGTTCCAGTTTTCGTCTTTTTGTAAACATACGCCGTTATTGCATTGCTTACTGGTTGCTTTGAGCTCTTTGAACGTGTCCCAACCAATGTGCATCGCGCTATAGTGTAAAGCGATTTGTTGATTCAGTTGGTGGAAACCCGAGAACTCAATAATCTCAGGAAGACTTAGCTTTAACTCACCGTCAACGGTTTGGTTTGTTGATGAGAGCCCTTGATAATCGCCATCCAGCGTTACATCTGTTTGTGAACGGTAAGAAAGGCCAAGACGGTTATCCTCGTCTATTTCCCAGAGCGCTCCTAAGTTCCAGCCAAAGCCCCAGCCATCGCCTTTAAGGTGAGCCACGCGATCCGAAGGTGCACTTGTCCCTGGAAGTTGCGCTGTTCCAGCTCCAGCCCCAGCAAAACGGTTCAATTCAGCATCGGCATAGATCGCACTGATACCTGCACCGATACTCCATTGATCATTGAGTTTATAAGCGATGTTAGGGTTGAAATTCATGGTGACCAGAGAGGTATCACCCGCGCCAACGCCCGCCGCAAAGTCTTTAGAGTATTCGGTAGATAAACCGAAATTAGAGAAGGCTGAAAAGCCACTGCCAACCGATCATCAATCGGTTGGATCAAATGGAAATTAGGGACATATTCGGTGGGAGCGAGATCTTTTTCTTCTGTTGATAAGCCCAAAGCCTCTAACTGAGATTTTGGAACAGCACCGTTACTGGCACTTTCAACATCTGCATGCACTTCTGGGTCAATAATGGTTAAGCCGCCCGAGAACGCGGTGGTGTTAAAACGGGTTAGGGCAGCGGCGTTGCGTGCGCCGACGGCGGCATTATCTGCGATAGCGGCTTCACCGGCAAAAGCACGCCCCAAACCGGATACCGAGGTTTCTGATACTTGAAAGCCGGCACTGTGTGCTTGCACGGCTAACAAAGATAAACTGGTTGCCACTAGCGATTTCTTAAATAGTGATGACATAACGCGCCTCACTCCTATGTTAATTAAGCTTCTTGTTCTTTGGGGCCGCCGCTTCAAAGCCCATCTTACGTGGGCGAGAGAAGTGGTCGGATGTTCTACAGGTTTAATAGTGGCACCTGTTTCGCATTTGTTAAAGGTAGGTTTTAAAGGAGACAATGCAGGGTGTTATCTGCTTAGGTGATATATGTTTCTATTGATTGTTTTAAGCAAATACTCTAGCGAGCCAAATAGGCACATCAGTCCCTCTTTGGCGCCATATTAATTGATGAATCTTCTGACTTGCCTGTTTAATCGTGGTTAATATTCGGGTTACGTCGAGGTAAAAATAAGATCGTAAAAATGTGACAACAAACAAGTTGTTAACAATTAAAGCGTGCGTTTATTGTGGGTCGTCCACGCATGTTGAGCGAAAAACGGCGAGAACACGCCGGTTATGGCACCCTGATGAATGCCATAATCGGAAAGAAACAATCAAACGGAAAAGCGTGGGAGGCTTACGCGCTCGGATTTGATTCGGGCGTCTCTTCCTGTGCATCAGGCGCAGAGGGCAAAGGCCAGCCGCCTAGGCGCTTCCAACGATTAACAATTTCGCAAAACAGCTCGGCGGTACGCTCGGTATCGTAAAGGGCGCTATGAGCTTCTTTGTTATCAAAAGCAATATCAGCGGTTTTGCAAGCTTTGGCTAGCACGGTTTGCCCGAGTGCTAAGCCGCTTAGGGCGGCTGTATCAAAGGTGGCAAAAGGGTGGAAGGGGTTACGCTTTAGCTTCGCGCGTTCAGCAGCGGCCATCACAAAGCTGTGATCAAAATTGGCATTGTGCGCGACCATAATGGTGCGCTGACATTCTGCCGCTTTTTGCTCTTTACGGATCAGCTTAAAGATTTCCCGCAAGGCTTCGCCCTCATCCACTGCACCACGCAGGGGGCTGTAGGGGTCACGAATGCCGGTAAACTCAAGGGCCGCTGGCTCTAGGTTAGCGCCTTCGAAAGGCGTGACATGAAAGTGCAGCTTTTTGTCTGGCGATAGCCAGCCTTGCTCGTCCATTTTTAGGGTCACCGCGCAAATTTCGAGTAATGCGTCGGTATTGGCGTTGAACCCGGCTGTCTCCACATCAACAACAACGGGAAAGTAGCCACGGAATCGGGCCTTAAGGCTGTTTAGATCGCTTTCTTGGCTCATGCAATGTCACTTTACTAAGAATAATCAGAGCGAGATTATCGCAAATCCGCACGATAAGCTAAAGTCACCATCTTGCCCGTCGATACCTTTATAGTTACTCTTATTGGTTAAACCGTCTCTCGCGGCTCGCCTCCTCTTTGGGTATACAAAGATGCAAACCCAACGATCATAAAGCCTGTGTAGAGAATCATGCGAAGTTCGGAGTCCAGAATGGCGTCTCGCCTTTTTAAGCCATGCCTGATACACACCCTGTTGCCGGGCGCGCTGGCCCTCACCGTGGGGCTTTTTAGCGCGGGTAATGTTTACGCAAATACGCTTTATGCAAACAAGCAATATGTGGCATCGCTTGGCGAATCAAACTGGACGGTGACCATCGATACGCCAATCGAATGCCGTTTACAGCATACGATTCCCGGGTATGGCCTTGCGTCTTTTACCTCACGTGCCAGTAAAGACATGAATTTAGATTTCTCGTTGGAGATGCAACGTCCTATGGGAGAGACGGCGCCGGTGTCGTTGCTATCCATGCCGGCCGATTGGATGCCCGGTGAACCGGCCCGATATATGGACCAGCTTAAGTTTTTCCAACAGTTTGATGGTTATGTCGGCGGTCAAACCGCGTGGTCGATGTTAAGCGAATTGGAAGAAGGTCGTTTTCCTACCTTTAGTTTTCAAGATTGGCGACGCCAACAGCGTCAGGTTGATGTGGCATTGTCTGCGGTAGCGTTTGGCGCACCGTACCAAGAATTTAGCCGCTGCTTAAACACCTTATTACCTTACGCGTTTGAGGACATTTCCTTTACCGTGTTGCGCTATCAAGACAATAGCGATGAGCTCACTAAAGCGAGCCGCCAACGCTTAACCCAAATTGCGGAATTTGTGCGCTATAGCGATGATATTGATTTGATCCTGGTCGCCACCTATTCCGATGCACGCGGTACGCGCGCTGCTAATCAACAAATGTCGGAGCGACGGGCTAAGAAGTTACGTGACTATTTTACGTCTTTGGGCTTGCCTGAGGACAGGATCACGGTTGAAGCCTATGGCGAGCGCCGACCGGTCGCCGATAACGAAGACCCTATTGGCCGGAGTAAAAACCGTCGTGTGGTGATCTCGCTAGGCAGGACCTTGCTCTAAAGCACAGCCAACACTCAGCGCTAGACGCTTAGCGAGGGATGATAAACGTAGAGCAACCCTTGGCATTGAGCGCCAGTGATAAAAAAGACAGAAACAAAAAACCCTGCCTTTAAAGCAGGGCTTTGTCGTCTTGGCTTTGTCGCCATCATCAAGGTTGCCTTGTTAAGCGTGTGACCTTCATGAGCAGGTGTCAGTTAACCGTTTAAGCCAGCAGACGCGCTCTTGTTTTGAATCAGCTCCAGTTTATAACCGTCAGGGTCAGTCACAAACGCAATCTCGGTGCTACCCCCTTTTACTGGGCCTGGTTCGCGAGTGATGTTACCGCCGGCTTGACGAATGGCCTCACAGGTGGCGTAAACATCATCGACACCAATGGCAATATGGCCAAAGGCGTTGCCGTGATCGTATTCCGATTCGCCCCAGTTATAGGTTAATTCGATCACCGCACCGTCAGACTCGTCGCTGTAGCCCACAAAGGCCAAGCTGTATTTGTATTGCTCGTTTTCATTGGTGCGTAATAAACGCATACCCATTACGTCGGTGTAAAACTTCACCGCGCGATCCAAATCACCGACACGGATCATGGTGTGTAGAATTCTGCCGTTAGACATGACGTTGCTCCTTTATTTCTTGCCAGTGCTCGCCTTAAATCGCGTTAGCTGTCTGGATAGACTTTATCTTTATATTCACATAAATCTTCAATGATGCAACTGCCACAGCGAGGTTTGCGTGCCAGGCAGGTATAGCGTCCATGCAAAATAAGCCAATGGTGCACATCGACCTTAAACGCTTTAGGAACCACTTTATTCAGTTTTTCTTCTACGTCATTGACGTTTTTGCCCATCGCGAACTTGGTGCGATTTGAGACGCGGAAAATATGCGTATCCACGGCGATGGTGGGCCAACCAAATGCAGTGTTAAGCACGACATTGGCGGTTTTTCGCCCCACACCGGGTAAGGCTTCTAGCGCTTCGCGGTTCTCTGGCACCTCACCACCGTGCTGTTCGATCAGCGCACGACAGGTTTTAATCACGTTTTCCGCTTTGGAATTAAACAAGCCGATGTTTTTGATATACGACTTCACACCGTCAACGCCTAATGCCAGCAGCCCGTCGGGCGTATTGGCGACAGGATAAAGCTTGTCAGTGGCTTTATTGACACTCACATCGGTAGCTTGCGCAGACAGTAACACTGCAATCAACAACTCGAAAGGGGTAGACCAATGAAGCTCTGTTTGCGGCGTTGGATTGTTATCTCGCAGCCGCTCCAAAATCTGTTGTCGTTTTTCTTTATTCATTTACCTATCCTGCCGTGTCACTGATTGCCGGTGATCCGCGCACGTTCAATCACTGGTTTTTCGTCGGATTCTGTCTTTCTCGCAAGATGGGTATCAATGATATTTTTAAGGGCGATCAAAAACCCCACCGCTAAAAACGCCCCGGGTGGCAATATCGCCAATAAGAATTTGGTGTCGAATTGGAAAATTTCAATCCGTAGCACCGAGGCCCAATCACCGAGTAATAGATCGGCGCCATCAAACAAGGTGCCGTTGCCAATAATTTCTCGAATTGCGCCGAGTATCACCAGTGCAGCGGTCATGCCCGTTCCCATCCAAAAACCGTCACTAACGGATAAACCAACCGGATTTTTAGAGGCAAAGGCTTCTGCGCGGCCGATAATAATACAGTTGGTGACAATCAAGGGGATAAAGATCCCGAGCGATTGATAAAGGCCGTAAGCATACGCATTCATCACCAATTGCACACAGGTAACCAGTGAAGCAATCACCATCACGAAAATGGGGATTCGCACTTCTTTAGGCACCCATTCTCGGATCACAGACACAATTAAGTTAGAGCCTACTAGCACAGCTAGGGTCGCAATGCCTAGGCCTAGCGCATTGGTGACGGTGGCAGAAACGGCAAGCAGTGGACACAACCCCAGCAGCTGAACAAACGCGGGGTTGTTACTCCATAAGCCATTTTTCATCAGCTCCTTGTGAGCACTATTCATGACGTACCTCCGCAATTAGCAGGTTGGTTAACCAAAGCGGCTTGTTGTTGGCTCACAAACCAAGCGGCTTTTTTTACCGCGGTGACCACCGCTCGGGGCGTGATAGTGGCGCCGGTAAACTGATCAAACTGACCCCCGTCTTTTTTGACTGCCCAGCGTTTATTTTCTTTACTGGTGACGGTTTTGCCGCTAAAGCTACGTATCCAGTCCGAGACACGCAAGCTCACTTTGTCACCCAGTCCAGGAGTTTCGTTGTGCTCGAGAACGCGTACGCCCAGTACTTGATGACTGGTGGCATCCATCCCGATCAACACTTTAATGGCACCATTGTAGCCATTGGGCGCGATGGTTTGAATGGCGACGGTAGTGACTTCGCCGTTTAGGTCCCTACATAAAAAGGCTGCGCCTCGTCGGTGCCGAGTGCGTCTGAGTTTGTCACCAGGCGGCAGCTGCGGTGAAGCGCGTTATCATGCCGCGCTTTTGGGATCACCTGGTTGAGCGCTTTGGATAACTGAATTTGTTGCTGCTCTTTAATCGTGTCTTCCGTAAGCGCATTGGTAACCGCCACTAATGCGGTGGATAAGAGAGCCGCAACCGCCAAAATGCCCCCATGTTTTCGTATTGTTTCAATCATGACTGTGACTTCTTCTCTGCCCGCTTATTGGCATGGCCGTAAGTTCTCGGTTTGGTGTAGTAATCAATCAAAGGCACGCATAAGTTAGCGATAATCACTGCAAACGCGACACCGTCGGGGTAGCCACCCCAAGTACGGATCAAGTACACCAACATCCCAATGAGGCCGCCGAACCACAAGCGCCCTTTGTCCGTCGTGGAAGCGGAGACCGGATCGGTGGCGATGAAAAATGCCCCCAGCATGGTCGCGCCAGACAGTAAATGAATCAGCGGTGACGCTAACTGATCAGGGGCAATCAAGTGGCCCAATAGTGAGCAGACCAACAAGGCGGCGAGAACCGCAACTGGAATATGCCAGTTGATCACACCGCGTTGAATCAACACCAAACCACCGAGTAGGTACAGCGTATTCACCCAGGCCCAGCCTTTGCCACCAACGGCAGAAAAGACAGGCTGTTGCAAGGCTTCACTAACGGTTTGCCCACCGGCTAATGCGGTTTTTATGGTGTCCAGTGGCGTGGCCATGGTCGCACCATCGACGGTCATCCGGAGTTGGTTGACACTAAAGCCGTCCAACGTGTAGCCACTGAAAATTGCTGTTAAGGTGTCACTGAAGGTTAATGCATGGGTGGCGAGGCTTTCGGGCGGCAGCCAGGTGGTCATTTGTACTGGAAATGCGATCAACAAGACCACATAGCCGACCATGGCGGGGTTAAACAGGTTTTGTCCCAGTCCACCATAGATATGCTTGGCAACAATAATCGAGAACGCGGTACCAATCACGATCACCCACCAAGGTGCCATGGGGGGAATCGCGACAGCCAAAAGGAACGCCGTTAGTAGTGCGCTGTTATCACGCAAATAAGCCATCACCGGACGGCGACGTAATCGCATCACCAGGGCTTCTGTTGTCCAGGCCGTGAAAACGGCGAGTGTTAACTGGATCAATACGCCCCAACCAAAGAAATACCACTGCGCCGCGAGCCCTGGTAATGCGCACAGGAGAACGGTCAGCATAATATAGCTGGTGGAGCGCTTATTGTGGGCGTGTGGTGAACTTGCAATGAAAAACGCCACGTTGGTTATTCCTTATTATCTTGTTTTTGTTGAGCGGCTTTGCGCGCTTTGGCACGGGCAACCGCAGCGGCGACAGCGGCTTTTTTGTCGCTGGCCGGGTCATCCGCAGACGCGTTGCTTGTTGATGCAGGTGGCATCTCGGCACCAGATGCCGGTTCAGTCTTGGCATCGTCTTGCTGCGCGGCTTTACGCGCCTTAGCACGGGCAACCGCAGCGGCGACAGCGGCTTTTTTGTCGCTGGCAGGGTCATCCGTAGACGCGTTGCTTGTTGATGCAGGTGGTGTCTCGGCATCGGATGCCGGTTCAGTCTTGGCATCGTCTTGCTGCGCGGCTTTACGCGCTTTGGCACGGGCGACGGCAGCCGCTACGGCGGCTTTTTTGTCGCTGGCCTCGGCAGTGTCTGACGTTTCGTTGGCTGTTGCTGTTTGGCTTTCAGCCGGAGCCGATGAATCAGAGCTTGATTCGCCTTGCTGCGCGGCTTTACGGGCCTTAGCACGGGCAATGGCAGCGGCTACGGCGTCTTTTTTATCATCTTGGCTGTCAGTGTTTTCTGATGCCGCCTTGGACGCTGTAGCTTGCGCCGGTTTCTGTGCCTCTTTCGCCGCTTTGCGCGCTCGGGCTTGCTGTTTGCGTTCTTCACGCAACTTCATCATTTCACTGTTATCTGGCTCATCACTGCCGGTTTTCGCCGCCTCGGCTTGCTTGGCTTTTGCGCGTGCAATTGCCGCGGCGACTGCGGGTTTCACGTCCTTATCCGCCGATTGCGCCGCTTTTTTCGCCTTCACCCGCTCAACTGCCGCATTTAACGCATCGCCAGAGCCGGCATTTTGTTGTGCCGTTTGTTTGCGACGTTCTGCCGCTTTGCGGTGTTTTTCTTCTCGCTCTTGCTTTTCTCGTTCCATCCGCGCCTTTTTGGCTTCAAAGCGTTGGCGCGCCCGTTCGGCCGCCTCTTTTTCTGCTTCAATCTCGCGGATTTCGGCTTTAGCTTGACGGTAATATTGAACCAGCGGAATCTCGCTGGGGCAGACATAAGCACAGGCGCCACACTCGATACAATCGAATAGATCGTAATCTTGGCACTTGTCATAATCTTGATCTTTGGCGTACCACTGCAGCTGCTGCGGGAGAAGATGCGCGGGGCATACATCGGCACAGGCACTGCAACGAATACAGGCCATTTCTTGCTTTGCAGGCGCAATTTCTTTACGCGTCGGTACCAATACACAGTTAGTGGTCTTGGTAATCGGCACTTGCGCATGGGGAACGGTAAAGCCCATCATCGGGCCGCCAATAATGACCCGCGGCTGTTTTTTATCCGCTTTATAACCGTGTTGCGATAATAATTCGCCAATCGGCGTGCCCAACAGTGCCCAGCGGTTTTGTTGGGTTTTGAGCGTTTTTCCGGTCAGGGTTACCACGCGCTTAATAAGCGGTTCACCGTCTAGCACGGCGCGTTTAATCGCATACGTGGTACCAATATTCTGCATCAACACGCCGATGCTAGCTGGAAAGGCTTTGGCCGGTACCTCTTTTCCCGTGATCAGTTGGATGTAGCTGTTTTTCACCCCCTGATGGATATTTAGTCGGCACCACTTGAATGAGGATGTCATCCTCAACGGCGGCGTTTAACGCAGCAATCGCCTCGGGCTTGTTATCTTCAATACCAATCACCGCCAGTTTTGGCTTAACAATGTGGTTGAGAATTTGGATGCCCGCGACGATTTCATCGGCGCAATCTTGCATCAAGCGATCGTCGGCGGTGATATAAGGCTCACACTCGGCGGCGTTGATGATCAGTATCTCGGTTCGTGCCAGGCCAGTTTGTAGTTTGCGGGCGGTAGGGAAACCGGCTCCCCCCATTCCCGCAATGCCCATGGCGCGAATGTGATCAATCAGGCGTTCAGGTGTTTGGGTGAGATACTCAGTAAAGGCCGGTTTTGCGCCCCAATTATCGTTACCGTCAGGTTGAATCACCACACAACGATCGGATAATCCCGAAGGATGGGCGATGGTTCTATCTTCAATTGCAATCACGGTGCCTGAAGTGGGGGCATGCACTGGCACACATTGTTGAATGTCGGTTTCAGTAATTGCTTGCCCGGCAAAGACCTGATCGCCTTGGCTGATGAGTAGCTTTCCTTTACTGCCAATATGTTGTTTTAAAGGAATAACCAGTTCAGTCGGCAGTATACGCTCGAGAATCGCGCCTTGGTTGGACTGGGTTTTGTGCTCGGGGGGATGAATGCCACCGTGAAAATCCCAGATCTGACCGTGTTTAATTTGCTCAATGAGGCTTTCCATCAGGCGCGTGCCCCCTGATTGTCGGTTATGTTCACTACCGGAATTTGGTCGAGCTGCCACTTCCAGGTTTCTGGCGTGTCTTGGACGGGGATCATCTCAATGCAATCGGTCGGGCAAGGCGCGACACAGAGATCGCACCCCGTGCAATCTTGTTCAATCACGGTATGCATGGCTTTGGTGCTGCCGACAATCGCATCGACAGGACACGCTTGAATGCACTTGGTGCAGCCAATGCAGTCTTCTTCGTGAATAAAGGCAACCGTTTTGATGCTTTTTTCTTCATCATGCGCCAATTCTGTTGCCTCAACGCCCATCAGGTTGGCGAGGTTCTCGATGGTTTGTTGCCCGCCAGGGGGGCATTTATTGATTTCATCGCCATTGGCAATCGCTTCGGCATACGGTCGACAGCCAGGGTAACCACATTGGCCACATTGCGTTTGTGGCAGGATGGCATCAATTTGATCGACAATGGGGTCGGCCTCGACTTTAAAGCGGATCGAGGCAAAGCCCAAAATTGCACCGAAAATGGCGGCGAGGGCAGCGATAACAACCACTGCAATCACTATTCCACTCATGATAAGGTCACCAATCCAGTAAAGCCCATAAAGGCGAGCGACATTAATCCTGCGGTGATCATGGCAACTGATGCGCCTTTAAATGGAGCCGGTACGTCAGCCGCCGCAATACGCTCACGCATCGCGGCAAACAGAATCAACACCAACGAGAAACCACAAGCCGCACCAAAACCATAGATGATGGATTCAATAAAGCTGTGTTGCTGTTTAACGTTGAGCAGGGCAACACCCAACACCGCACAGTTTGAGGTGATCAGTGGCAAAAATACGCCCAACAACCGATGTAGCGTGGGGCTGGTTTTATGCACCACCATCTCGGTGAATTGCACGACCACGGCAATGACCAGGATAAAACTCAGCGTGCGCAGGTATCCAAGATCTAATGGAATGAGAATATAGGTTTCAACCAGATACGAGCTCACCGACGCCAGGGTCAGCACAAACGTGGTCGCTAGGCCCATGCCAATCGCTGTCTCTAGTTTTTTTGATACGCCCATAAATGGACACAGGCCTAAAAACTCCACCAGAACGAAGTTATTGACCAATACCGTGCCCACTAATAGCAACAAATACTCAACCATGCTATTTAATCATTTAGTGTTTTTGTGATCTGCCTATTATCGACCTTTGAAGCGGCTATAACAACCGCCTTCAAGCAGGGTTTTTGCCTGACTCGCTGTAAGCGATCAGTGACGCTTGATTTGCAACCTGCTTGATTTGCTAATGCCTAATAAAGAGTAGTGGCAGAAGAGAGGGGACGATCAATATAAAAATGCGAGGCCGATTCAGCGAGCATTCGGGAGCAAGGCCGACAACTCAGTCAGCTTCGACAGAATAAAGATTGAGATAAGGGAAAGAAAAAGAATAACGTTGAATTAAGAAGATGGCTCCCCCCTGCGGGATTAAACGGGGACGCCCAGTCCTGCGACATAATCTGCGTAGCAGATCAAACAATGACTTGGAAAGAATAACGTTGAATTAAGAAGATGGCTCCCCCTGCGGGATTCGAACCTGCGACATACGGATTAACAGTCCGCCGTTCTACCAACTGAACTAAGGGGGAATAGATTTGCTATTGTGATCTTTGTGTTTTCAAGGATTGGCTCCCCCAACTGGACTCGAACCAGTGACATACGGATTAACAGTCCGCCGTTCTACCAACTGAACTATAGGGGAATCGCCTTGAGAACGAGGCGAATAGTAACGATCACCTCAAAAGGTGTCAACTCATCAACGCCAAGAAAATCTATCTTTTCAACTGACTGCTGAAAAGCTAGCCGCTATCGCTGATAAAAACATCAGGGTGGTGCTCGATTGAACAATGGCACGTACTTGGACTTGACTTTTATTCATCCAGTGAGGCAAGGGGTTTCAGTGGTTACCCACAGATTCTGTGGATAACCGTGTGCGTGAATCTTGATAAACGCGCTATATGACTGATTTTATGCGAACAACTACTGATGGGAAAACGGTTGCATATTTTTTAGTAGGCTGATTTTTATGGTTTTTTTTAACGTGGTTGTGCGCGAGTGCCATTGTGATGAAAGTTCAATATTATGCACAGATTATTTTTCCATCAGCCGCTGAGTATCGGGGATAAATACAGTGGTGATCATTGAATGTTGCGAATTTTTGGGGAGAAGGGGAATAAGGGTTCCAAAAGCGGACCAATAGACTACCTAGGACCGATTTTCAGATCAAGAACCCCATGCGAAAAAGATCGTATTTTACTATCAACTAGTAAGTACTCAGGCAACCAGTAAGCAGTCAGAGTCGTTGACTCCGCTAGTTGAGTCAGGACAATAAGATCACTTGGTCAGACGACCCAATAGGACCGCTTCATGAGTAAAACGTTTTCGCTGCATTCTGCTTTTCAACCATCGGGCGATCAGCCTGAAGCTATAAGTCAATTATGTGAGGGTCTCGATGCGGGGCTCGCTCACCAAACCTTATTGGGGGTAACGGGCTCAGGTAAAACATTCACAATGGCCAATGTGATTGCGGAACTGAACCGACCGACCATGATATTGGCGCCGAATAAAACCCTGGCGGCTCAGCTTTATGGTGAAATGCGTGAGTTTTTTCCTGACAACGCGGTGGAGTATTTCGTTTCGTATTACGATTACTACCAGCCAGAAGCTTATGTTCCCTCAACAGACACCTTTATCGAAAAAGACGCGTCAATCAATGATCAGGTCGAACAAATGCGGCTGTCGGCGACCAAGGCCTTAATGGAGCGGCGTGATGTCGTCATTGTGGCCTCGGTATCGGCGATTTACGGCTTGGGTGATCCCGATGCGTATTTGAAAATGATGTTACACATCCGACGCGGTGATTTGCTGGATCAACGGACGATTTTACAGCGTCTCGCGGAACTACAATATACCCGCAATGATATGGCATTTGAACGCGGTACATTCCGAGTTCGCGGGGAAGTAATTGATATTTTCCCCGCCGAGTCAGATAAAGATGCTATCAGGGTTGAGCTTTTCGATGACGAAGTTGAAACCATTAGCGTTTTTGACCCACTGACTGGTCAAGTCAGCGTTAAAGATATGCCGCGTTGTACGATTTACCCCAAAACGCACTATGTCACCCCGCGAGAGCGTATCTTGGAAGCGGTTGAACAGATAAAAGTGGAACTTGCCGATCGCAAAAAAACGCTGCTTGAAAATAACAAGCTGTTGGAAGAGCAACGGATAACACAGCGCACGCAGTTTGATATCGAGATGATGAATGAGCTGGGTTATTGTTCGGGGATCGAGAACTACTCACGCTACTTGAGTGGTCGTGCTCAAGGTGAGCCGCCGCCAACATTATTTGACTATTTGCCCGCCGATGGCTTGTTGATTATCGATGAATCTCACGTGACGGTGTCTCAGATTGGTGCCATGTACAAAGGTGATCGATCACGTAAAGAAACGCTGGTCGATTACGGGTTTCGCTTACCGTCGGCGTTGGATAACCGGCCACTGAAGTTTGATGAGTTTGAAGCACTCGCCCCACAAACGGTTTATGTCTCGGCGACGCCGGGCAATTATGAGCAAGAGAAATCAGGGTCAGACATCATCGATCAAGTGGTGCGACCGACGGGGCTTATTGACCCTGAAATTGAAGTGCGCCCGGTTGCGACGCAGGTTGATGATTTACTCTCAGAAGTCCGCGCCCGCCGAGAACTGGATGAGCGGGTACTTGTGACCACATTGACCAAACGCATGGCGGAAGACTTAACCGAATACATGCAAGAACATGGTGTGCGTGTGCGGTATCTGCATTCTGATATTGATACGGTTGAACGCATGGAGATTATTCGCGATCTTCGACTTGGCGAATTTGATGTTTTGGTGGGGATTAACTTGCTGCGAGAGGGGCTTGATATGCCAGAAGTTTCCCTAGTGGCGATTTTAGATGCAGATAAAGAAGGCTTCTTACGCTCTGAGCGCTCGTTGATTCAAACCATTGGCCGTGCTGCACGTAACCTGCGCGGTAAGGCGATTTTATATGGTGATCGGATCACCAAATCGATGAAACGTGCGATTGATGAAACCGACCGGCGTCGCGTCAAGCAAGTGGCTTACAACGAAGAACATGGCATCACGCCGCAAAAACTGAACAAAAAAGTGATGGACGTGATGGAAATTGGCACCGGAAAACGGAGCAAGGCGAGTCGATCATCTGCGAAATCGCTACGTGCCGTTGCAGAGCCAGATGCGGATTATGCCTTTAAACCCCCGCAAGCGATTGATGCAGAAATCAAGAAGCTTGAAAGTCAAATGTTTGAAGCCGCACAAAACCTTGAATTTGAAACGGCAGCACAATTGCGCGATCAGCTACAAGCGTTGCGAGAGCAGTTTATTGCCAACAGCTAGATAAAAAAAGCAAACCTAAAAGTCAGGTTGGCTACAGTGTTTCAGTGAGTAATAACTCACAAACAACGTCAGTTGGCTAGGTGACCCCTCAGGGTCACTAACTAGAATGCATTTGGCGTGCCAAAAATTAAAAAGACGATTACATCGACAAAACGTGTGGTTTTAACGGACGAGCAAGGATACAATGCGGGAAAATTGCATAATGCAACGCATTTCGCATACGCTCGTGCAACTAAGTCAATGAATATTATTAGGGTCTATGAAGACCACAGGCAGCGATGTGACTCTTGGAGGATAAATGCCAGCACTGTCACCCAATAAACGAATATTGATGGTGGAAGATACGGCGTCGGTCGCGGCGCTATATAGATCGTATTTAAACCCCTTGGATGTCGATGTCACCATTGTGGGCATGGGGCAGGATGCGCTGACTTTCTTTGAGCAAGAAGGCGATCAGCTCTCTTTGATTATCCTGGATCTGCGTCTTCCCGATATGTCGGGTATCGATGTGCTTGCGAAAATCCGTGCGGTCGCGCCAGACCTACCTGTCATTATTATGACCGCGCATGGTTCCATTGATGCGGCGGTTGACGCGATGCGCCATGGTGCCAATGACTTCTTAATCAAGCCTTGTGAAGCTGATCAATTGCGTGTCACGGTCAATAAATCGCTCAAGCCTAAGCCCAGCCATCAATCTAAAGCGAGCAAGCAAGACAGCGAATATCACGGTTTTATCGGCAGTAGCTTACCCATGCAGGCGGTTTATCGAGTGATTGAGTCGGCAGCGCCAAGCAAAGCCACAGTTTTTATCACTGGTGAAAGCGGCACCGGGAAAGAGGTCTGTGCCGAGGCCATTCATGCCGCGAGTACCCGCAGTACCAAGCCTATTATTGCACTAAACTGTGCCGCCATCCCTAAAGATCTGATTGAAAGTGAACTATTTGGTCATGTCAAAGGGGCCTTTACCGGGGCAGCGGCTGAGCGCCAAGGGGCGGCAGAAATGGCCGATGGCGGGACCCTCTTTTTGGATGAAATTTGCGAAATGGATATGGATTTGCAATCCAAATTGCTACGTTTCATTCAAACGGGGAGTTTTCAAAAAGTCGGCTCTTCGCAAGTTAAAACCGTAGACGTTCGATTTGTTTGTGCCACCAACCGGGATCCTTGGCTTCAGGTTCAGCAAGGGAAGTTTCGCGAAGACCTTTATTATCGCCTGCATGTGATCCCACTGGAGCTGCCGCCTTTAAGAGCGCGCGGTGAAGATGTGCTCACGATTGCCAATGCCCTGCTCGCTGTGTTTTCTGCCGAAGAAGGAAAAGACTTCTGTCGCTTTAGTGATGACGTTGCCGATCTGCTGCTAGATTACGACTGGCCGGGTAACGTGCGACAACTGCAAAACGTGTTGCGTAACATCGTTGTACTGCATAATGGCGAAGAAGTCAGCAAAGAAATGCTTCCTCCTCCTGTCAATCGCGTTTCTGGTGCCAAAATTGCATCAGAGCAGCATAACGCTGGGTCAGAAGTGGCGACGAGTACCTTTTCGTCGAGTAACTCGGTGACGCGAGAATCGTCAGATTCAACGCTATCATCATTGAGTAAAGCGGATATCGAACCTTTATGGAAAACCGAAAAGCGCGCCATTGAAGCGGCAATTGATGCGTGTAACGGCAATATCCCGCAAGCGGCGGGGTTACTTGAAGTCAGCCCTTCAACCTTGTACCGAAAACTACAAGCTTGGCAAAAAGCTGCGGCGAATGAATGATAGGAACGGAAGTATGGCCACCACAGTAAATACTGAAACATTACGTCGATTGGCGTTAGAAGTGGGAGAGGATACGGTGACCGTTTTGCTCACTGTATTCAGTGATGAGTTATCTCAGTATCACTCTCAACTGGCTGGCTCGCCATCAATTGAGCAAATCCGTGAAATCAGCCATGCGATTAAAAGCAGTGCGGCCAGTTTTGGTGCCGATGATTTAGCCGAAATGGCGCGCGAGTGCGAATCGCGTGTCAGACAAGGCCAGCGCGAGTGGATGTCGCATCATCTGGGTGAACTCACGGAAATGCTGCAAGGCACCGCCTCAACATACCGGGAGATGGCAGTCGAGCAGGATTTCATCAATAGCTTGACGTAGTTTGTCCCTATCGTGACGCCAATGATGATTTGAAGAGGCCAGCTCGGCCTCTTTTTGTTGGTAGCACGGATCAAGCTGGATCACGCGTTTCTCTCCCAGCACAACGTCAACCTTTTTGCCTCCCATTGCCCGTTCGCACCATGCCAACATGGTATCCAAAGACATCTCACCAGCAGGGCCGATTTCTTTACCTAAATTGCGGACAAAAACAATGCTCGCCTGGGTGTGTTTAAGCGCCCGTCCCAGTTCGGGAACCAGTAAAGGCGGCATCACACTGGTTAAAAAGCTGCCCGGACCGAGCAGTATCATGTCGGCACGAGTAATCGCATCCATCGCTTCACGTGTGGCCGGTACGGTTGGCGAGAGAAACAAACGTGTAGGCGGCGCAATGAGCTCATCAATGTGTGTTTCCCCCGAGACAGTCTTACCGTCGGCGGTCAATGCGGCTAATTCCGCCGGATGTTCAGACATGGGGAGTAGGTGCGGGCGCACATCTAATAGATCTCGAATCAGCTGTATCGCTTCGAGCGGCCTAACCGACAGATTATCTAATGCGGTGAGGATCAAATTGCCTAAGTTATGCCGTTAAGCTCACCTTTGCCTTTAAATCGGTATTCGAACAGCATGGAGCCGACTGACGGTTCGGTAATTAATTGATTCAAACAGTTACGAATATCACCCATGCAATGCCGCCCTGGCAAGCGCGAATACGACCGGTCGACCCGCCATTATCTGTGGTGGTGACAATGCCTGTTACGCGGTTTCCATGCTCACTTAACGCTGATAAGACTCGCCCTAGGCCATGCCCACCGCCAATGGCGACGATGTGCGTTGAAGCTGCAGCGGAGTCTGAGTTAGAAGATGTTTGATCCGCGCCAGCTTGATCTGAAGCGGCTTGACGGGAAGCAGATTGATGAGAAATAGCGGGATCAGACTGGGTTTGATGGCGCATTGCCGAAAGACCTAAACAGACAGAAAAATTTCGCTAATGTTACCTTAATCGTCCGAATGAAGAAGAAATGCTTGGTGCGAAAATGTGAGCGCGGGAAGAAAAGCATGATAAAAAGTGAAAAAATGGGATAACGCAGTGCATTATCCCTCACCCTAAAAAGACAGAAAAATGGGCGCAATGAGCAAGGCAACACAAAAAGAGAAGTGACCGCTAGTGAGGATCCTGCATCATACTCAGCAAGTAATCGCGTGTAGCGACACAAGAGTTATTGGCCATTAATGCTTGTTTTTCATCGGTTGGCAGTGGTAACAGCTCTAACCAACGTTGGCATAACCAAGTTAAATTGGAGAATTCTGCTTCTCGATGCATTTTTTGTAGCTCTGGGTAGCGCTCAAACATCGACTGCAAGCGCTCAACCAGTGGCTCGCTTTGCTTATCGACGTGGCAGTCAGGCCAACGAGGGAGCGGGCTCACGGTCGCGAATAACATCTCAGCATGCTGGTGGTTGAACGCTTGAACCGCAAAACGCGCGATGCCGCGAGCAGTGACGACCAAACACCCATCCTCTTGGCTGCGGGTATAATCTTCAATTTCGATAAAGGTCCCAATATTGGCATGCTGACGCTGAGCGTGGCTCTCAGCCATACATACACCTAAAGGCAGGCCATGCTTTAAGGCAAAAACCAGTGTATGCAATGCTTCCCCAGTCGGGATCCGGAGAGGGATACGCCCACCCGGTAAAATATGGCGATCGTTGAACAGAATCGGTGTTGATTGTCCCATGGTGCACCCCCTGGTGAGCAATGGTTTGGTCTAATAATCTAGATACTGCAAAAGGGGTGCCTACTTTTTAAAACGCAACTGTATTGGGGTGCTGGCACGTTTTGATGGCTTTAAGCCATGTTAGAGGCTGAACAAATCGCAATTTGCAACGCAAATCCGCTTCATTGCCCGCATTGTGCAATACGTATCCGCCAAAAAATCATCGCCGAGAGGAAAAAATTAACGTAACGAATGCGCACTCATCGCCCGCATAAAAAATAGCCTCCAACATGGGAGGCTATTAGATTGACGCATCGTCACTTCAACACTGCGTTAGCGATTAACCCGAGGTTTTTTTCCTTTATTCGGGTTGTAACCATGGCGAACGCGTGCGCACAGGGGGCGCGAGGTTGAACTTTGTGGTCTCATAATCTTGCTTGTCACTCTTTTGTCGGAAGAAAAATAGACGGTGAGCGGGAACACCTCACCGTCTGCTTATTATGATGGTACAGAGGATACCGAATAACAAGATTGCTTGGTTGAAAAGTGTTCAATATGGATATTTCGTCTAAAAAGCGAATTATTATCAGTTAATGTTCTTAAATTTGACCGGTTAGACGCCGACACCCGCTTTGGCTCTGTATCGCGGATCATGAGGTGGGTATAGATGCAATCGGTAACATGGCCATGTTTTGCTTTCTTGTCGCCTAAGGTGTAGCTTAAAAATTGCACAAGCGGTTTGTACCAAAGTAATCGAGCGACCTAGGTTGCATTTACTTTGCGTGACTGTGCCAAACACTGATCCGTTCAGGAGGACACAATGAAACACAAGCGCTATAGCAATAAGAAAATGAAAGAAATGTTAAACAATGTGATGCCAGAGATGGAGAAAGCCCGCGAGGAACACCATGCTCTCAACGATCAGGCGCATGATCGCTCTGCGGATGAAAGTCCAACATTTACCCCTGATGAAGTCAAAAAATAACTGGCATCACCCATAGCCAGCGTTTTCACGCTGGCTATATGTACTACGCTGGCTATACACGCAAAATTGGAATGTCCAAACGCCTCGCCAACCCCGCTAAAGTCAAAGCCTCAAGCCGCCCACCTCGCATTTGGCACGCGTGTAGTGGCCCAATAACACCTTGTGTATTTTGTGACCTTGATACCTATCTGACATTACACACTCGCATTTATGTTGAGTTTTTTTAACAAATAGCGTTTAGTGTCGGCGTTACAATTGATTAACATTAGTGTGCATTGATAGTTGAAGTCTCTAAGATGAAAGCGCTAGGCAGAGGCTTGTGTGCCTCTCAAGTCATTAGCCAGTTAAGCTTTAGCGTTAGCGCCCAAAGGTTCAGTATAAACAGTAATTTGTACCGTTTTTTGTCTTTTGTGGTGAATAAAGTGCTAAGTCATCTTTACTTTACCAGCTAAACGTTTTTTTATGTGACGTTAATGTAGTGAAATATGAGTTTTTAATCTCATTTTATGGCAAAATACTTCAGGTTTATGGCAAAACATAGCGTTGATTGGTAATGTTTTGCCTTTAGTCGCGCAGCGAGGCGTAGTACAACTTTTTGAGTTGTGCAAGTGGACCCTTCCGCCGGCTGCGACGATTGTCATGGATGCAATAGCGATTGTTATGGAGTTACACGATGAAGCTAAACACGATCACCCGAACCCTCTTTATGGGCGCTGGCCTTTCTCTGGCTCTCGCAGGATGCAGTGAACCCGAGCAAAAACAGACCTCCCAAACAGCCCCTGAACAAAAAACTGAAACCGCCGCGGGCGAACCTCAACTTGCTGATGTACAAGAGCTGGTTCGTGGTAATGGGGCGGAAGTTGCTTCTCTCGACCCACACAAAACACAAGGTGTGCCTGAGTCGCATGTTATTCGTGACTTACTAGAAGGCCTGGTTAACCAGGATGCAGACGGTAACGTCATTCCTGGCGTCGCTGAGCGTTGGGAAAACAAAGATAACAAAGTCTTTACCTTCTACTTGCGTGATGAAGCTAAGTGGTCAAACGGGGATCCCGTTACGGCGCAAGACTTTGAATACAGCTTTAAACGTGTCGCTGACCCGATGACGGCGTCGCCCTATTCATGGTACCTGGGTTATACCCACATGGAGAACGCGAAAGCCATCATCAAAGGTGACCAAGACAAAGACACATTAGGTGTGAAAGCACTCGACGATCACACGCTACAGATCACGCTTGACTCCGCGGTACCGTACTTGGTGAAAATGATGGGTCACACCACCATGAAGCCAGTGCATAAAGAAACGGTAGAAAAATATGGTGATCAGTGGACCAAGCCGGAAAACTTTGTTGGTAATGGCGCGTTTGTGGTTGGTAACTGGGTGATCAACGAGCGTATCGAATTAACACGTAACGACCAGTATTGGGATAACGAAAATACTACACTCGATAAAGTCACTTTCTTGCCAATTGAAAATCAAGTCTCAGAGATGAACCGCTATTTGGCCGGTGAAATTGACATGACCTATGAAATCCCCAATGAGCATTTTCGTCGTTTGAAAAACGAGCATCCAGACGATCTCTCTATCGTGGGTAATCTGTGTAGCTATTACTACATCTTCAATAGCAAGCGTGAACCGTTTGACGATGTCCGTATACGCAAAGCGCTGTCTTATGCCATTGACCGCAACGTGATCACGGATGCGTTGCTCGGCCAAGGCCAAAAACCAGCGTATTTCTTGACACCAGAAATCACCGCCGGATTTGAACCTGAGTTACCAGAATACGCCAAGATGACCCAAGAAGAGCGTGATGCAGAAGCCAAACGTCTGCTTAAAGAGGCAGGGTTTGATGAAAGTAATCCACTGGATTTCTCACTGCTGTATAACACCAGTGAAAACCACAAAAAACTGGCAGTAGCGATTGGCCAAATGTGGAAAGACAAATTGGGTGTGTCTGTTGATCTGAATAACCAAGAGTGGAAAACCTACTTAAGCACCAAAGATGAGGGTAACTTTGACGTGGCGCGTGCCGGTTGGTGTGGTGATTATAACGAAGCGTCTACTTTCCTCAGCTTGATGCGGAGTTCTAATTCGGCAGGGGGTGTTCACTACGATAGTCAAGCGTATGACGCTATCATGCAAAAAGCGATGACCACCACCGATGAAGCGGAACGCAGCAAACTGTATCTTGATGCAGAGGCACAAATGGCAAAAGATATGCCGATTGCGCCGATTTATCAGTATGTAAAAGCGCGTCTGCTTAGCCTCAAGTGGGAGCTTCCCAGCCAACAATGCGGAAGAGAAGATCTTTTCCAAGGATCTTTACATCAAAGCGGAGTAACGCCTGATTCATCTGTGCAGCAAGGGGTCGCTCATCGCGACTCCTTTGCTGGTTGTCGCGGTTGGTGACATCACCTCAGGCAGCGCTAGCTGTGATTCTCAAAATAACATGGAACAGCTCATGCTTATGCTAGAGCTAATGTTGACGGTAGAGCTATGTTAAAATTTATCGCTAAGCGAATTTTGGAAGCGATTCCAACGTTGTTGGTCTTAATCACTGTTTCTTTCTTCTTGATGCGGTTTGCGCCTGGCAACCCTTTTTCAAGTGAACGTCCATTGCCGCCTGCGGTAATGGAAAATATTAATGCCAAATACGGCTTAGATAAGCCGGTGTTTGAGCAGTACACCACCTATTTAGGCAATATCTTACAAGGGGATTTTGGTCCCTCGTTTAAATATATTGACTATTCTGTGAATGAGTTGATTGCAGGCTCGCTCCCGGTTTCGGCGCAAATCGGCGCGATAGCATTTGTGTTCACCCTTCTGTTTGGGGTCACCATCGGCACCATCGCTGCGCTCAAACAAAACACCTGGATTGACTACACCATTATGTCCACCGCGATGCTCGGGGTGGTGATGCCATCGTTCGTCCTCGCCCCTGTGCTTATTTATATTTTCGCCATTAATTTGGGCTGGTTACCGGCAGGTGGCTGGCAAGGGGGAGGCTGGCACTTCATGGTGCTGCCAGTGATTGGGATGTCGTTGCTCTATGTTGCCACGTTTGCACGTGTGACCCGTGGCAGTATGATCGAAACGTTGAACAGTAACTTTATTCGTACTGCTCGAGCAAAAGGGCTTAGCTATCCAACCATTATTGTTAAACATGCTTTAAAGCCTGCCATGTTGCCCGTTGTTTCTTACATGGGACCCGCTTTTGTGGGGATTATTACCGGATCGGTGGTTATCGAAACTATCTTTGGTTTGCCCGGTATCGGTAAGCTATTTGTGAATGCTGCGTTTAACCGCGACTATTCATTAGTGCTTGGCTGTACGATTCTGATCGGGGCGCTGACGATTATTTTTAACGCTATTGTCGATATCCTGCTGGCGTATATCGATCCTAAGATCCGTTACTAGGGGTGACATAATGCTGACGAAAAAAGAAAACATTGATGCCCTAGAAAGCTTCGCTGAAGAAGTCGATGTAAAAGGGCGAAGCCTCTGGCAGGATGCGACTATACGTTTTAAACGTAACCGAGCGGCGATGGCTAGTTTGGTGATCCTAATTATCATCGGTTTGAGTGTCATATTTGGGCCCTCTCTGAGTGCCTACGCTTACGATGCGACCGATTGGTATGCCATTCATTCGGCCCCGACACTGGGTCTTGATGGCCACTGGTTCGGCACGGATGCCCTCGGGCGAGACTTGTTTACGCGCACCATGATGGGCGGACGTATTTCCATCATGGTCGGTGTGATGGGTGCGCTAGTCGCGGTACTAATAGGCACATTATATGGCGCAACCTCTGGCTTTATCGGCGGTCGTACCGATGCCGTAATGATGCGCTTGGTTGAGATCTTACAATCAATCCCATTCATGTTCTTCGTGATTGTGTTGGTGACCTTCTTTGGCCGTAATATCGTGCTGATCTTCGTTGCCATTGGTTGTATTGCGTGGCTGGACATGGCTCGTATTGTCCGTGGACAAACGCTGAGTCTGCGCAGTAAAGAGTTTGTTGAGGCGGCGCATGTCTCCGGTGTCAGCACGCGTCATATTATTACGCGCCACATCGTGCCGAACGTGTTGGGTATTGTGGCGGTTTATTCGACCTTGCTGGTCCCGAACATGATCCTGTTCGAATCTTTCCTCAGTTTCTTGGGGCTGGGGGTGCAAGAGCCAATGACCAGCTGGGGGGCTTTGTTGCAAGAAGGGGCACAAACCATGGAAATCGCAATCTGGCAGTTGCTGTTCCCGGCCACCTTTATGGTTCTTACGCTATTTTGTTTTAACTATGTCGGTGACGGCTTGCGTGATGCCTTGGATCCAAAAGACAGATAATCATCTGTTTTTGCGACAGTAAAAAACGCAATAATATGAAAAGCGTAGGTTTATTTCCTGCGCTTTTTTGTTACTGTTAAATCAGTGTTTCAAGGATGAGAATCGGCAAAGATTTTTGCTGACTAATGACAAAGGAGCTGTCATGCGATCTCTCTCTATTCAATGGAAGGTCACATTGGTGGCCAGTTTGTGCGTCGCCGTTACCGCGGTAACCTTGCTCGCTTTTTCGACTTACGTGAATAACCAGTTTCAGCAAACAGTCAGTCAAGCTAGTACGCAAACGTTACGTAGCGCTGCCCAGCGTCTCGCTACCAGCCAAGCACAAGTTCAAGCCACCCATGTTCAACGCTCGCTGGATGAAGCCGTGTACCGTGCACAAATGCTGGCGCAGAGTGTGGTGTACCTGCAATACAATGCTGAGCAAAATTTTACCGACAGTGGTGAGCTTCGCGGCTCAATCAATGAGTTGGTTCGGCGCTCAGTCGACAATTTCGATACGGTACAAGCCGCGTTTGTGGTGTTCAAGCCTAACGCACTCGATCAAGAAGATGATTTTTATCAGCTCGATACAGAACGTGGCGCCAATGCTGCAGGACGTTTTGCCAGTCGCTGGCAACAACGTGGCGATGAACTACAAGGTTCAGTTCTGAGTGAAACGCAAATTAATAATGACAATACAAATGGTCGCCAACAAGCGGTGAACCACTGGTATCAGTGTCCACTGAGCCGGGGAGCGGCCTGTGTGTCTGCGCCCGAACAAGGTGACAACAGCTTGAGTGTCACTATTTCCTCACCGCTAATGCGCGATGGACAAGTGCTGGGTGTACTTGGGATTGATATCCGTCTTGACGGGTTACAGTCAGTGATTGTCGCGGCAGATAACGCGTTGTTTGACGGTGCCGGCAATGTCAGTGTGTTGAGCCAAGAGGGACGCTTGGTCGCGTCTGATCAATCGCAAGCCATCGGCGGGACGGTAGATGATTTGCCATCGACCCCAAATGCAATGAATACGTGGCTGACGCAAGGGCAACCTCAGGCTATGTGGCAAAACGGTCAGTTGATGACCTACGTGCCGATTGCTTTGCCAGGGAGCACCTGGGGAACCCTTATCACCTTGCCTGAAAATATTTTATTGTCCGAGGCGAACCAATTAAGCGAACAAATTACCGCACAACGCAGCCAAGCAGCGTGGACTGAGCGTACGTTGGGGGTTGTAGCCACTCTTCTCGCCTTGGCTATCGCCGGCGTGGCGGCACGTCAAATTGTTAAACCCCTGACACTACTGGCTGAGCGATTGGCAGAAATTGCAGATGGTGATGGCGACCTCACGCAACGTATCCAGCTTAAAAATCGTGATGAAATCGGCGTACTGGCGGGGCGCTTTAACCGATTTCTGGATAAGCTCCAACCTATCATGGCGGATGTAATCAATAGCGTTGCAGAAGCGGAACATACTGCCAAAGAAGCTGCGCGAGTAGCCGCGCAAACCCGAGATGGCAGTCGCGAACAAGTGTCGAGCCTGGATGCGGTGGCCACGGCGTCAGAAGAAATGACCCAGACAGCCTCCCAGGTCGCCAGTCATACCGAGTCAGCTTTGACTGCGGCAACAGCAGTCAATACGGCCACCGAAAACGGTGAAAAAATTGTGACGGGTTCGTCTCAGGCGATGACGCGCTTGGTGGAAACGCTCAACGGCGCGACCCATGATGCCCAAGCTTTGCAAAAGAGTAGCCAGGACATCACCGAGATCCTGACGGTGATTGATACCATGTCAGAGCAAACCAACTTGCTGGCGTTAAATGCGGCTATCGAGGCGGCGCGTGCCGGTGAGCAAGGACGTGGATTTGCAGTAGTGGCGGACGAAGTACGTGACTTGTCACAGCGTACGAATCAATCTATTTCTCAAATTCGTGAGGTGATTGACGCCTTGCAATCCGGTGCGCAGTCAGTCGTCTCAGCCATTAATGATGGGAATAAGCTAGCGGATGATACAGCGGAAAAAGTGCAAGAAACCGTGACAAGTTTGGATCAAATTCGTACCGCGATGCAGGATATGACTGGGCTTAACAGTGAAATCAGCGCGGCTGCAGAGCAACAAAGCGCCGTGTCAGGTGATGTGACCCAAAATGTGACCCATATTCGTGAGCGCAGTGATGAGCTATTGTCGCATGCCGAGTCAGCCGCCAGCATTGCCAGTCAGTTAGAGGCACTGGCAGGCCGTCAGCGAGCGCTCACGGCCCAGTTTAAAGTCTAGCGTTAGCTCATAAACTCGCGCTTATTCTGGTGCTTCATCTAAGGGATACCAGTAGCCGCGATTGACCCATAAGGTCAGCATTGGCCAAAAGAGGGGGCTTTCCGTTGCGCAGCCAAGCGTTTCCCAGTCAATGAAGCGCTGGTTGCACAGCGTCGCCGTGAGTGACTCACAGTCTTGTGGTAAATCAAAGCTTTCACCGAGCATAAAAATTAACTCAGGTTGATCAGCATGATAAAACGCACGTAGGCCACTGAGTTTTTCCAAACACAAACCGTCTGCCATGGCGGCTTTGAGGCTGTCCGGCTGCCACTGCGGATCCGGGCTGAGTAAATCCAGCTCATGCCGAGCTTGAGATAAAAACTCACCAATCCAGCGCTTTTTGCGACTCTCGTCGTGCATCAAGGCCATCATCATCTCATCCATCTGAGCAAGATGTTGTGGGTCGAGAGCTGCCGGTGCGTCTGGCTGCGCTGACATCTCGGGCCAATGGAAATGATTATCGCCCGCTTCATCCACGATCACTTGATCCGCATAGCTACTGAGTAGCTCTCTGGCTTTTGGCGACCGATAACCAATGGAATAGCTGAGCGAAGGTTCTAGCGTATCGCCTTCGTGTGGAAAGCCTGGTGGAATATAAAGAATATCGCCCGGCTCTAATTCCACGTCGATTATGGCATCGAAGCCAGTGATTTGCTTGAGACCTGTCTCGAGGTTCGCATCTTGATAATCGCCTTTCGGCCCGACGCGCCAGCGACGACGACCTTGGCCTTGCACGATAAAGACATCGTATTGGTCGATATGGGGCCCAACGCCACCCTGAGGCTGGGAATAGCACACCATCACATCATCAAACAACCATTGCGGCAGCGAAGCAAAGGCATCACCCAGCTCACGCACACCAGGATGCCAATGGTTAGCCGCTTGCACAACTAATTGTGAATGCGTTTCTGGGAAATCATCGAAGTGCTCAAAAGGGCCGTTTGCTACTTGCCACTGACCATTTACTTGAGTGACTAGACGAGAATCAATGTCTTCTTCCATCGCCAGGCCAGCTACTTCTTCTGGCTCAATCGGATCGTCAAAATCTGCCAGACCTTGTCGGATCACCGTCGGCGCTTGGTGCCAGTAACTGGCCATAAACTCGGTGAGTGAAAATTGAAATTGGTACATAGTGACCTAGATTACGAAATTTGCGGCAGTATACCTTGCTATAATTCTGGGTGCGAATCGGTACAAAAACGGCCACCGCAGAGGGTGACCGACAATCACTGATGGCTAAGAGTGAACGAGGCTTAGAGTTTATCGGTTAAGTTAACCGCGTCGCCAATGTAGTTAGCCGGTGTCATTTGCTTCAAGCGCGTTTTTTCATGCTCTGGTAAATCGAGGCCATCAATAAAGGCACGCATACCTTCGCCATCCACCCGCTTGCCACGCGTCAGCTCTTTCAGCTTCTCATAGGGTTTTTCAATGCCATAGCGGCGCATCACGGTTTGGATAGGCTCGGCGAGCACTTCCCAGTTTTTATCGAGTTCAGTTTCCAGTGCGGCTTGATTCACTTCTAGCTTGCTGATCCTTTAAGGGTCGATGCATAAGCAATCATGGTGTAACCCACGCCGACACCCAGGTTACGTAATACCGTCGAATCAGTCAGATCACGCTGCCAACGGGAGATCGGCAGTTTTTGTCCCAAGTGCGAGAAAATGGCATTCGCCAGGCCGAGGTTACCTTCCGAGTTTTCGAAATCAATTGGGTTCACTTTATGTGGCATGGTCGACGAGCCAATTTCACCTTCAATCGTTTTTTGCTTGAAGTGACCCAGTGCGATATAGCCCCAGATATCACGATTAAAATCGATCAAAATGGTGTTAAAACGCGCCACGGCATCAAAGAGTTCAGCAATGTAGTCATGCGGCTCAATCTGAGTGGTGTACGGGTTCCAGTCGATACCGAGCGAAGTGACAAAGGCTTCACTGTAGGCGTGCCAATCGATCTCTGGATAGGCCGATAAATGCGCGTTGTAGTTACCCACCGCGCCATTGATTTTACCCAAAATTTCCGTGCTTTTGACTTGCTTGATCTGACGCGCGAGGCGGTAAGCCACATTCGCCATTTCTTTGCCCATAGTCGATGGCGACGCCGGTTGGCCGTGGGTACGCGATAGCATCGGCACGTCGCGGAATTGTTGTGCTAAGTCTTTCACCGCATCGGCAAGACGCTGCATGTCCGGTAAAATCACCGTATCGCGCGCTTCTTTAAGCATCAGCGCGTGCGACAGGTTATTGATATCTTCGGAGGTGCAGGCAAAGTGAATAAACTCGCTGACCGCATGGATTTCCGGGTGGTGAGCAATCTTCTCTTTTAAAAAGTATTCAACCGCTTTGACGTCATGGTTGGTGGTGCGCTCAATCTCTTTGATTCGGGCGGCGTCTTGCTCATCAAATTCGGCGGCAATTCGATCGAGGAGGGCGTTGGCGTCATCGCTAAAGGCAGGCACTTCTTTGATGCTGTCAGTGGCAGCCAAGGTTTGCAGCCAGCGAATTTCAACGATGGTGCGATACTTTAGCAATCCAAATTCACTGAAAATCGATCGTAACGCAATCGTTTTCGTACCATATCGGCCATCGACCGGGGAAACAGCAGTCAGCGCTGACAGTTCCATTTTATGTCTCCTGAGTTCAATCTGATTAGCTACGGGCTAGGATAGTTTTGGCCTGCTCAACCATTTGTTTACGACCAAAAATGAGATGTCGGCGTTTACCGCCTACCTGGCGCCATAGTACGGCACTACGGATACCAGATAACAAAAGGGCACGCACACGATGTTGCACGCCGGTTTGCTGTAGATGTTGAGGATCACCAGAGACCTGAATACGTGGGCCAAGTGGGCTGATCACGTCGAGGTAAATACTGGCAAGATTACTGATCATTTGCTCATCGAGCAGATCAAAGTGGCTCGTTTGACGCTCGATGGTTTCAATCCGATCGCCCAGTTGCGCCATCGCATCGCGACGGCTGGCAAGTTTGCGCTCCAAGGCAAGCAAGTTGATCAAATAACGCATCAGCTCGCTGCCATTGTTGCTATTATCCAGCTGCTGATCAGCGCTTCTAAGCCTAAATGGAGCCCTGCTTCACCACCACCAGAGGTATTACCCACCTCACCACGAAATACATCCAGGGTAGAGGGGGGATTGGTTATGACGATGCTACTCAAGCTGGTACTTAGCGCGTCTTGGTCGCAATAGCCCTGACGGGACACATCTTGTACTAACTTCGCTGCCTGACAAATGCTTGCAAAAGCGAGGGTGCGATCATAAATCGTCTCTGCCACTGGTCACGGCTCCTTAAATACGTTGCTCGATAATGCCACCGCCTAAGCACACGTCGCCGTCATAAAAAACAGCGGATTGGCCAGGCGTGACAGCAATTTGCGGCTCGTCGAATATCACTTTTATCGTGTCACTATCAACAGGCGTGATAGTACATGATATATCGTGTTGACGATATCGGGTTTTGACCGTGCAGCGGCGTGTCTCGGTCACATTCTCGCGATCGACCCAGTGCAATTGGGCAGCCATTAAGCCTGTAGAGAATAAGCGTGGGTGCTCATGGCCTTGGCCGACAATCAATATATTGCGCGCCACGTCTTTATCAACCACATACCAAGGCGCTTCGCTGCCATTACCGCCTTTCAGTCCACCAATGCCTAAGCCTTTACGTTGGCCGAGGGTATGGTACATCAAGCTTGATGCTCCCCGATGTTCTCACCGTCGGTCGTCTCGATTGGCCCTGGTTGCGCGGGCAAATATTGAGATAAAAAGTCAGTAAATTTGCGCTCACCGATGAAGCAAATCCCGGTGGAGTCTTTTTTCTTTGCGGTCACCAACCTTGTTCTTCAGCAATTTGGCGCACTTGTGGCTTCTCAAGATCGCCAACAGGGAACAGGCTACGTTCGACTTGATCATGGCTTAGGGTATAGAGGAAGTAGCTTTGATCTTTATTGTTATCTAAGCCGCGCAGCATTTGCGCTTTTTCGCCGTTTTCAGGGAAGGTGCGACGGACATAATGGCCCATTGCAATATAATCAGCGTCTAGCACTTCGTCGGCAAAGTCGAGAAATGCCTTAAATTTAATTTCTTTATTGCACAGAATATCGGGATTCGGCGTGCGACCCGCTTTGTACTCGGTCAAAAAATGCTCGAATACGTTATCCCAATACTCAGCGGCAAAATTAATGGTGTGTAGCTCAATGCCCAGCTTATCGCAGACATCTTGCGCATCGGCCAAGTCTTCTGCAGCAGAGCAGTATTCCTCGTTGTCATCTTCTTCCCAGTTTTTCATAAACAGGCCTTCTACCTGATAACCCTGTTGTTTCAACAAGTAGGCAGAAACGGACGAATCAACACCGCCGGACATCCCGACAATCACTTTTTTGCTGCTGTTATCTGACATGGTGATCACAAATGCTGCTATCAATAAATGGATGCTGAGTTTAACAGAATCAAATCGCCGGATACAGATGTGATAGGGCTCACACGTTAGTCGTTATCCTCAGTGGATGGATGGTCGCGTGGCCTGCGACCGATTCCAGCTGGTGTTGATGCTATTAATAGCAATGACGGAGAGTACCTGTGATTGGGCACCGCGCAAAGACCCTCCGCGCCATGGATGGCGCGGCGGAGCCTCCAGGGATGGATTCACGGCGTGTCTCTGTGTGGTGCCCATCTTAGAGAAATGACGATAATTGCCGTGGGAGCCTCGTCTTATCGAGCTCTCTTCGACGGTGCGCGCTTGGGCGAGCGAGTGCGCCCTCGCGGTACYTTTCCTTTTGTAGCCCTTGGATTCCTTGGGTTTAGGTGTGAACTGCTCGAAGCCTTTCGGGGGAGCCACTTCACGCCATTGGCCCGGTTGTAAATCATCCAGTTGCCATGGGCCGAGTTGGGCGCGAATCAAGCGCAACGTCGGGTGACCGATATGGGCGGTCATCCGGCGTACTTGTCTATTTCGTCCTTCGTGCAGCACCACCTTAAGCCAGCTAGTCGGCTGGTTGGCGCGATAACGCACCGGCGGATGGCGTTCCCATATAGCGGGTGACGCCATTTTTGATACCTCGGCGGGTAGCGTCAGACCATCTTTAAGCTCCACGCCGTCGCAAAGCGCTTGGATCGCTTCATCGCTGGGCTCGCCTTCTACTTGGACCCAATAGGTTTTGGGGGATTTGGAGGACGGCTGAGTCAGCCTTGCTTGTAAGGCGCCGTTATTGGTGAGCACCAGCAACCCCTCGCTATCTTTATCGAGCCGACCGGCCGGATACACGTCTTTCACCGACACAATGTCAGCCAACGTGCTGTCACCGGGCTCGCCGCTAAATTGGGTCAACATGTTATAAGGTTTATTAACAATAATCACATTTGTGGCCACCACCGCCGCGCGCGAATCGTGAGCACGTTGAGATGATTTGGCTGTGGTGTTTGAAACAGCCTTTGATGCTGGCTGGGGGCGAGTTTTGTATGGCATAAGGGCTGTCAAATAGATTAAACGGCAAATGAGACTTTGGTATTATACACGTAATAATCTGTTTGGCGTGTTGTATGAATTCGAGTATCCTCGATGCGCATCTTACACAAAGATAACAAATGGACGCTAGGAGATTAAAATGGAAAGTAAAGTAGTTGTACCGGCGGAAGGTCAGAAGATAACTCTCGACGGCACAAAACTGGTAGTCCCTAACCACCCTGTGATCCCTTACATTGAAGGGGATGGCATCGGGATGGATGTTAGCCCTGCAATGATTAAAGTGGTTGATGCTGCGATTGCAAAAGCCTACAACGGTGAACGCAAGATTTCATGGATGGAAATCTACACCGGTGAGAAGTCCACCAAGGTTTATGGTGACGATCAATGGCTGCCAGCTGAAACCCTCGATTTTATCCGTGAATACAAAGTGGCGATTAAAGGCCCACTGACCACCCCAGTGGGTGGTGGTATTCGTTCTCTGAACGTGGCGCTTCGTCAAGAGCTTGACCTCTACATCTGTGCGCGTCCGGTACGTTACTTCACTGGCGTTCCTAGCCTCTGAAAAAGCCAGAAGATACCGATATGGTGATCTTCCGCGAAAACTCAGAAGACATCTACGCGGGTGTTGAGTTTAAAGCCGGCACCGCGGAAGCCGATAAAGTGATCAAATTCCTGCGCGAAGAAATGGGTGCCAACAAAATCCGTTTCCCAGAGCAATGCGGTATCGGTATCAAGCCGATTTCAGAAGAAGGCACCAAACGCTTAGTTCGTGCGGCGATTGAGTACACCATCGAGAACGACCGTGACTCTCTGACCATCGTCCACAAAGGTAACATCATGAAGTTTACCGAAGGGGCGTTTAAAGACTGGGCCTATGAAGTCGCCAACAAAGAGTTTGGTGCTGAGTTGCTCGACGGTGGCCCTTGGATGACGATGAAGAATCCAAAAACCGGCAAAGAAATCATCATTAAAGACTCGATTGCGGATGCCTTCTTGCAGCAAATCCTGTTGCGCCCAGCGGAATATGATGTGATTGCCACCATGAACTTGAACGGTGATTACGTATCTGATGCCTTGGCAGCACAAGTGGGCGGGATTGGTATTGCCCCAGGTGCCAACATTGGTGACGGTGTTGCGCTGTTTGAAGCAACTCACGGTACCGCGCCAAAATATGCGGGCCAAGATAAGGTAAACCCAGGGTCGCTTATCCTGTCAGCAGAAATGATGCTCCGCCACATGGTTGGTTTGAAGCGGCTGATTTGGTGATCGAATCAATGGAAAAAACCATCGCGAACAAAACAGTGACGTATGACTTCGAGCGCCAAATGGAAGGCGCGAGCCTACGTAAATGCTCTGAATTTGCAGACGAAATGATCAAGCAAATGTAGTCACTGACTGCCAGTAAAAAAACGAAACCCGGCTCAGTCAGCCGGGTTTTTTTATGTCTCTTTATTAACGCCCAGTCAGATGAGGGGGCGCTATCCGCTCAGAGGGTTCACGATGAACGGTTAATCCATATCCTCCCACGACAACGCGGTGCCTTTGGTTAACGCGCGTTTGGCCCGTTTTCCGATCACGGCATCATAATGTTTCGGTGCTAGGCCAAAGCCGGGACGAATACTGCGCACGTTATCAGCCGTGAGTTGTTCACCGAGCGCGATATCCTCACAGACATACAAAGAACGCCTAAATTGCCGGTTGCTCGATTCAGCCTCGCGGGTAGTTAGCGCGCTTTCTCCTAACGCTTGCCAGGCCGCGCGGGTTTGTTCGCAGAGTGCACTGAGTGCCGGTGGCGTGAGCGAGAACGCAGCATCTGGCCCCCCCGAGTCTTCAGAGAGCATCACGTGTTTTTCAATCACGCACGCACCCAGCGCCACGGCAGTAATGGCAGCGGTATTGGTCAGCGAATGATCGGATAAACCTGCCAAGGTTTGATAGCGGGTGGCTAAGGTTGGAATGGTTCGCAGATGGCTTTGTTCAATCGGCGCGGGATAGGCGCTGATACAATGAAGCAACACCAGCTCACGACAGCCGTTATCACGGGCGGTCGCCACGGCCTCGGCAATCTCTGTCTCGTCAGCCATGCCGGTTGAAATGATCATCGGTTTACCGGTTTGCGCGGCATAGCGAATCAAGGGCAAGTCAATCGCCTCGAACGAGGCAATTTTATACGCGGGTGCGTTAAGATCTTCGAGCAAGTCAATCGCGGAGCAATCAAAAGGAGAGGAGAATAAGGTAACGCCTTCTTTTCTGGCGTGATCAAATAACGGCTTGTGCCACTCAAACGGGGTTTGTGCCCAGCGATATAGCTGGTGGAGACTATAGCCATCCCACAGTCCGCCTTTGATCTGAAACTCATCGTGGTCGCAATCAAGGGTAATGGTATCGGCGGTATAGCTTTGCATTTTGACCGCATCGGCACCGCAGGCTTTGGCCATGGAAATGGTTTGTTTGGCAAGCTCAAGGCTACCATTATGGTTCGCCGACATTTCGGCAATGATATAGGAGGATGCTGGGGACCGATCAAACGGCCTGTAATCTTAATGTCGTTGTTCATAAACCGTGTCGATATTCAGTTTGGTTTGAAGGGTACGGGCGCCTTGCTGCCACTCATCAGCGGACAAAGACAGGCACACAATCTCGACTGTTTTCCCCTCAGGCAGGGAAAAGGTGCGTTGCCGACTTTGCGGCGTTTCACGAAACCCAAAGCGTTGATGCAGCCGTACCACCCCCTGATTATGACTGAGCACTTCACAGTTCAATTGGGTCACGCCCAAGGTTTCAAACGCTAAGCGTAATGCGCCAAATTCCATGAGTGCGCCGCTGCCACGTGGTGCATCGGGGGCGGCGTAAAAAGCCCAGGTCGCACTTGTCCTATTCTCGCTATTTAGGTCAAGATTGACTACGCCAAGTGGCTTATCCGGTTGGCCGTCTACCTGCTTGTAAACGATATAGAAATAACGGTGCGCGTTGGCGAGCGTATGGCTGAACCATGCCTTGTGCTCTTCATCGCTTATTTCATGCTGGGTGTACATAAACTGGCGGACGGCGGGACGATTGCGCCAATGCCATAAAGTGTCACTGTCCGCGTGAGTCACCGCTCTAAAAATTAGTTGCATAAATCATGCTCCAAGGCCGCGACCACGCGCTCTGCGCCTTTTCCATCGGTGATCGCTGGCAGGGTAGGAAGCTGATGCCAGTTTGCCGCAAGGTGCTGCAGTGCAGACGCGTAATCTTGCCAGCGGGTGTGCTCACCGCGTCCTAAGTATTGATAGCCCGGCTGCCCGGCGAGATACTCGGCCATGGCGTGTTGGTTTTCCGCCACACACACCAAGGTGCTAGGCACCCCCAAGCAGCTGCGCTCAATGGCAGTCACGCCGGCGGCCCCAAATGCGTAGCGTGCCCGTGCCATGTGGGCATCAAAGTCCGACAGTGCTTCCACCACACTAACCCCATCGGGGACAGGCTCTTCACACAATGTATCGCGGTCTGGGTTGCGCCGGCCGGTGACAATTAATAGCGAGAAAGGCAGCCTATCGAGCTTCTGCTTTTCTCCTAGGTGTTGAACGGCTTCTAGGTGTTTGACCGCGTCCACGAGCTTGCGGCTTTCGCCGGTCGGATCGGTGCCGGAGAAAAAGGCGATTACCTTGTCTTCCCGCGGCGGCAGAGACGGATACAAGGCGGCAAATGCTGGACGTAATAGTGCATAGTCAGGCCCCAGTAAACACTGGGTCTGTGGATTTAAAAGCTGTGACGCGTAACGCGTGGTGCGGTCGGGCCAAGGGTTTTGGTCGAGCAGCAGATCGCAATCGTGGGGCCGATTGGCTAAATCATCGACTACCATCACCGGACAGCCCAATTGGGTGTGAATCGATTGTTCCCAGCGGGCGTCGAGGGCGTAATGATCCACCACCATTAAATCCACCGGCTGGTAAGCAACACATGCGGTTGTCTCTTCGGCATCTTGCCGCTGGCTCACACCAAGCCAATCGGTGTTGCTAAGCGAGTTTTCGGGGGCAGGCAACACCGCCACCGTTAAGCCTTGCTCTTGGCTAACCGCTATCAGGTTACCGGACAAGTCGCGACAGACCAAGGTTACCTGATGGCCAGACCCTTGAAGCATGCTAGCCAACACGTGCATGCGGCTGACGTGTCCGGTGCCTATCGCTTGGGAGGCATCGACTCGAATGGCAATATGGCTCATAGCAAGGCTTGTTGCTCCAACAGTTGATACATTAGCTCAGCGCGTAGCCAGTCATCCGGCTCATCAATGTCTTGCACGCGGTAATGAGGGATCAATACGGCTTTCGAGTGGGGGGCAAAAACCGGCTCGCGCGCTAAAAACGCACTTGGCGTGCCCCAGTAAAACATTCCCGCATCGTGGTAGGCCGGCTGTAAGTCTTGTGAACGGGTGGTGAAGTGCTCGGGCCACAACATGCTGACACTGCCATCGGCATCGACATGAATACTGCGCTGAATCGGAAAGGCGTAGCGGGTGGCGGCAAAACTGTATTTGACGGTGTCACCGTCCAGTAACGCTAAGCCTTGGCGCAAGTCATCCGCGGTGACAAAGGGGGTGGTAGCATACAGGCAGCATACCGCGTGCAAAGGCGTTTGCTGTGGCGACGGGTTAAGCCACTGGATCGCATGCTCAAGCACATCCAAGGTCGTAGCGTGATCGCCGGCAATCTCGGCGGGACGCACAAAAGGCACCTCAGCCCCTGCATCGCGCGCCACTCTGGCAATATCCTCGCAATCGGTGGAAACCAAGACGCGATCGAATAACCCACTTTGACGTGCGGTCGCAATGGCATAAGTAATAATGGGCGCACCGTTAAACCGTTTGAGGTTCTTACCCGGAATGCGTTTGCTGCCACCGCGGGCGGGAATAATGCATACATTCATTGGCTACGCTCCTCAATGGCTTTTTGTAGCGCAGCAATCACCGTATCTTGCTGTTGCTCGGTTAGATCGGGGTAAAGCGGCAAAGTGAGCGCGCCCGCGTAATACTGCTCGGCAAGCGGGAAGTCTCCGGGCTGGAAGCCCTGTGCTTGATAGTAAGGTTGCGTATGCACAGGAATATAGTGCACGTTCACGCCAATGCCTTGCGCACGCATTGCCTCAAAAACGGCGCGGCGTATGTCGGCGTGCTCAAGCTCAATTAAATACAAATGCCATGCCGATTCAGGGTCTAAAATGGGCCGCTTAACGGGCAAATCAGCCAGTGCTTGATGGTAGCGTTCAGCGAGTGCAAACCGTCTGGCGATAAAGGAACGAAGCTGGGTTAATTGTGAACGGCCAAGCGCGGCATGAATATCCGAGAGGCGATAGTTCATCCCCAATGCATGCTGTTCATACCCCCAAGGTGGCAGGGCAGCGTGGCTGTCTTCTGCATCACGGGTGATCCCGTGGCTACGCAACAGACGCAGCGCTTTCGCCAATGTGGCATGTTGGGTGGTGGCAACCCCGGCTTCTCCCGCGGTAACCACTTTGACCGGATGAAAACTAAATACGCTAATATCGCTGTACTGGCATCCACCCACCGACGCTTCTTGATAGGAGGTGCCCATCGCATGTGATGCATCCTCAATTATGGCTACCTGATAACGCTTGGCAAGCGCGGCAATCTCGGCCATTGGCGCACTGGCACCGGCCATATGCACCACCACCAGCACTTTGGGTAAGGTTTGAGTAGCGGCCGCTTGCGCCAGTTTTTTCGCGAGCTGCTGGGGGCATAGGTTACGGGGTGTTCGGGTCGATATCGACAAAGTCTACCGCGGCACCACAGTATCGGCCACAATTGGCTGACGCGACAAAGGTGATGGGCGAGGTCCATAAACGATCGTCTGGGCCTAACCCTAGCGCCAGACAAGCGAGATGCAGAGCAGATGTCGCGCTATTAACAGCGACCGCATGCGCAGCCCCGGTGAGTTCGGCGACGGCGGCTTCAAAGCCGGAACTGCGGGCCTTGGGTCGCGAGATGAAT
>NZ_AQOD01000029.1 GCF_000513715.1 Salinivibrio socompensis S35 | reverse complement strand
AAAAAGTGAAAAGCAAAACAGCTCAAGGCTGTACCAACATGAATTGGTCACTCAGTGTATCGAATAAATCTTTTTGTCTATTCTCAACGAGTGCCCACACAGATTGCATAGGTCAAATTGTTAAAGAGCGTGTCGACTTAGTGGTCGGCATTTCGTGACTTGCGTCTCGTTGCCCCGTCGACAGGAAGCGCAGTATAGAGATCTCAGTGTTTACCGCAACCCCTTTTTGCAAAAAAAACTCGTCCGCACAAAAAACACACAAACCTGTTTTTTTTGTCTATTTTTGCGCTCATTTCAGGCGTCTTTTTGCTTGGATTTACAAACATAGTTGAAAGTTTCACCCTTTTCTAGAAAAAATGAGGCATACATCATGAAAAGGGGCTGGTAGCATAGCTTGCCTGTTTCTCACTTGGAGTCATCGATATGAAGCACTGGCTTTTTCTGGGGTTTGCTATTGTGGCAGAAGTGATCGCAACGGCGTCACTCAAAAACAGCGACGGCTTTTCAAAGCTTGTCCCTTCGGTATTAGTGGTGGTGGGGTACAGTTTTTCTTTCTATTTACTCGCGCTGACACTCCGCACTATCCCGGTTGGTATCGCTTATGCCATTTGGGCAGGTGCTGGCGTGACATTAATCGCTTTAATTGGCTGGCTGGTTTTTGGTCAGAAACTCGATACACCGGCGATTATCGGTATGGTACTGATTGTCTCGGGTGTGGCAGTGATGAATATTTTTTCATCTGCGTCTCCGCACTGAGTCGCGTTATTGCCGTCAGTCCGAGAACGAAAAACCAGCCAAAGCTGGGTTTTTTCTTTAAGAGGAGAGGCAGACTACATCATGCCGCCCATTCCTCCCATACCACCCATACCAGCAGCACCCATATCAGCACCGCCATCTTTCTGTGGCAAATCAGTGATCATCGCTTCGGTGGTGATCATCAGGCCAGCAACGGATGCCGCAAACTGAAGCGCGCTACGCGTCACTTTGGTTGGATCCAAGATACCCATCTCAATCATATCACCGTATTCACCGGTTGATGCATTGTAACCAAAGTGGTTTTCACCCGCTTTCACTTTGTTAGCGACAACAGAGTCTTCGTCACCTGCGTTAGTGGCAATTTGACGCAGTGGTGATTCCATCGCACGCAAAGCAACACGGATACCGACATTTTGCTCTTCGTTGTCACCTTTCAGCTCGCCGACTTTGCTTGCAGCACGGATAAGTGCCACGCCACCGCCAGCAACCACGCCTTCTTCAACCGCAGCACGGGTTGCGTGCAACGCATCTTCAACGCGGTCTTTCTTCTCTTTCATTTCCACTTCAGTCGTCGCACCGACTTTAATCACCGCAACACCGCCAGCCAGTTTAGCGACGCGCTCTTGCAGTTTTTCTTTGTCGTAGTCAGACGTCGCGTCTTCGATTTGTTGACGAATTTGAGCAACACGACCTTCAATCGCGGCTTCTTCACCAATACCATCAACAATCGTGGTGTTGTCTTTCGTAATGGTGACACGCTTGGCTTGGCCAAGGTCTTCTAGTGTCACTTTTTCAAGATCCATCCCGATCTCTTCAGACACGACAGTACCTGCAGTCAGGGTCGCAATATCTTGTAGCATCGCCTTACGACGATCACCGAAACCAGGCGCTTTCACGGCAGCTACTTTGACAATACCGCGCATGTTGTTTACCACCAAGGTGGCCAGCGCTTCACCTTCAAGGTCTTCTGCAATGATCAGCAGAGGACGAGACGCTTTAGACGACGCTCTAGGGTTGGTAGCAGCTCACGAATGTTAGAGACTTTTTTATCGATCAGCAGGATAAATGGGTTATCCAGCTCAACGTTGCCGGCTTCTTGGTTATTGATGAAGTATGGTGACAAATAACCACGGTCGAACTGCATGCCTTCTACAACGCTCAGTTCGTCTTGCAGTGACTGGCCTTCTTCAACGGTGATCACACCGTCAAGGCCTACTTTGTCCATTGCTTGCGCGATGAGCTTACCAACGGTGTGGTCAGAGTTTGCCGAGATAGTCCCCACTTGCTCAATCGCATTATTGCTGGTGCAAGGTGCAGACAGATTTTTCAGCTCTTCCACCGCAGCAACGACGGCTTTATCGATGCCACGTTTCAGATCCATTGGGTTCATGCCGGCTGCAACCGCTTTTAGACCTTCGCTAATAATAGACTGTGCTAATACGGTCGCTGTTGTGGTGCCGTCGCCCGCTGCATCGTTTGCTTGTGAAGCGACCTCTTTCACCATTTGCGCGCCCATGTTCTGGAATTTGTCTTCCAGCTCAATTTCACGCGCCACAGATACACCGTCTTTGGTGATGGTTGGGGCACCGAATGATTTGTCGAGCACTACGTTACGGCCTTTAGGGCCAGTGTGACGCGAACGGCATCCGCCAGAACATTCACACCTTCAAGCATTCTCGCTCGTGCGTCGTCACTAAATTTAACGTCTTTAGCAGCCATGTTTTTATTCCTTTCTTACGTTATTGATTGGAGGTGAAATGAATTACTCAACGATTGCCATAATGTCGCTTTCAGACAAGATCAAAACTTCTTGACCTTCGATCTTTTCGGTCTTAGTACCAAAGCCTTCAGAGAAGATAACAGTGTCACCCACTTGAACGTCCAACGGCTGCACACTGCCGTTTTCAAGAATACGGCCTTTACCTACCGCCAGCACTTTACCGCGGGTAGATTTTTCTGCAGCAGAACCAGTTAACACGATGCCGCCCGCTGATTTAGACTCAGCTTCTTGGCGCTCAACGATAACGCGATCATGTAGTGGACGAATATTCATCGGTCGTCTCCTGAATTAATAATGATGTTCCGTTTGATGAAGTAAGTATGCACACAGGCCGTACATGCGTCCGGTTCCTGATGTTACCCCTTATGTGGGGACGGACTTTTTCTTTCCCAAGGGCTTTACAGCAATTTTTTTGTTTTTTTTAGACACGCAACTTTCTCCCCTTATGCGGATCCGCTAGGGTAAGTCGTCCCAACTCAGCGATCAGAGACTATGAACGATAAACACGGGTTGCTTTCTGCTCCGATTAATCAAACCTTACGCAAAATGACCATTCCTATGGTGTTCGGCCTGTTTGCGATCATCATGTTCAACGTGGTCGATACCTTTTTTATCTCGCTGCTAGGGACAGAGGCGTTGGCTGCGGTGAGTTTTACCTTCCCGATCACCTTTGCGGTGAATTCCATCACCCTCGGCTTAGGGGTAGGCATTGCTGCACTTGTCGGACGGTTACTCGGCCAAGGGGATCACCAAGATGCGGCGCGCGTATCTACCCATGGATTAATATTGGCTTTGCTGCTCGTGATGTCGGTTGGCTGGTTAGGGGCCACCACCATCGCCCCCGTTTTTTCTGCATTGGGCGCAAGTGCAGACTTGCTTCCGCTTATCCATGAATATATGCAGATATGGTATCTCACTATTCCTTTATTGGTGGTGCCTATGGCGGGCAATGCGGCCATTCGCGCCACTGGTGATACCAAAACTCCCGCCAAAATCATGATGATCTCCGGCCTTATTAATGGCGTGCTCGACCCCTTACTGATTTTTGGCTTAGGGCCTTTTCCTGAGCTAGGCGTGCAAGGCGCCGCGATCGCCAGTGCCGTGAGCTGGGCAGGTGCCATGTTCGCGGCTCTCACCATTCTCATTCGGCGAGAACAGCTATTGATTGCGCCGCAATGGCACCAAATTGGCACCGATGTACGTCAGATTCTTAAAATTGGTATGCCTGCTGGGATGACCAATGCGCTCAACCCGGCCGCTGCTGCCATATTAATGATGATGCTTGCCTCTCAAGGCACGGAAAGTGTCGCCGCGTATGGTACCGCACAACGGATTGAAGCGATTTTACTGATTGTGATGATGGCGATGACGTCTTCGCTGACACCCTTGATGTCGCAAAACTTTGGCGCCCAATACCATCAGCGAGCGTTTCAAGCCCTGTTTAGCGCCATGCGCTTTGCGATCCTGTTCCAGTTTGCTCTTTACCTATCGCTATGGCCTTTTATTAGTTTGATTGCTGACTTGTTCAGTGATGATGTCCGTGTTCAACAAGAAATCGCCCATTATCTGATGGTGGTGCCCGTCAGCTACGGCCTGCAAGGTACCTTAATGCTCTTAGTTGGCGGGCTCAATGCCATGAAGCGCTCACTGCACGCGTTTGCCTGTAACCTAGTGCGCTTGTTTGTCTTTCTCGTGCCCTGCGCTTGGTTAGGCGGCATGGTGAATGGCACCCACGGCCTATTTGCCGGCATTGCGATAGCGAATGTGCTAGCCGGGATCTTGGCTTACTTGTACGCGGTGATGTTGCGCCGTCAAATGCTGGCTTCCTCTCTGCCAGTCTGATCCAGCTCATGCACTCGGTGCTGCAAGGCATCTAATGCCTGGTATAAGGCTTGATATTGCGCGGCACTGAGCCCCTCTAACATCGCTTTTTCCCACTCCAGTACCTTAGGAATTATGGTTTGATACTGTGCGCGGCCTTTATCCGTTAAGTGAATCAAGGCTGCACGCTGGTCACCTTGGCAAGCACGTCGCTCCACCAGCTGATGCTGCTCTAAACGGGTGAGCAAGCGCGACACTTTCACTTTATCTAACCGTGTCTCTGCGGCTAAATCTTTGGCCCTCACCCCATCGCGTGCCCCGAGAGAGGCTAGCACCCGCCACTCTGGCCGTGACAAACCAAACTCTGCCTCGTAGCGGGCAGCAAGACTGTCCGCGACAAGCTCCGCTGTATGAACCAATTTATAGGGCAAAAAACTGTCTAGCGCTAAGTGAGGAACGGTCATATCATTTGGTTTCAATTGAAATCATGTTATTCACTTTACGAGAGCCAACGCCAAGATGCAAAGGTAGTACTTTGTTTACACTTAGAAGGCTTAGGCGGCAAAAATACTGAACACTAAACGTAAAAAAATTGTTAACAACCCGTTGTCTTTTCGCTTCCCCGATCGCTAGTATAGGTGAATAGATTGTTTCTCTTGAAACTATTTGACTGTTCAAGGCGAGCGCCGCCGAACAGCACAAGGAGCGAGTTATGCGAAAGTGGTTTTCATTCCCTATTCGAGAGGGAGACACCTCACGCCAGGCCCACTGCGACTTTCCTGAGGGGACCTACGAGCGCGAGTGTGGCAAAGAAGGGTTCTTTGGCCCCGCCAGTCATATGTATCATCGCCACCCACCCACGGGCTGGAGCGAGTGGGAAGGGCCATTGCGACCGCATGCCTTTGATACTAACCGCGTCGAAATCCAAGGCACCTCGCCAATGGATGCACCTGTGCTGTTATCCAACGCCAATGTCCAAGTTCGCTTGTGGCGCACCGATATCGCCATGTCTTATCTGGTGCGTAACAGTGATGGTGACGATTGCTTATTTGTCCATGAGGGCGAAGGATCGCTGTATTGCGATTACGGCCACTTGCGCTATACCAAAGGCGACTACTTGATTATTCCTCGCGCCACCAGCTGGCGACTGGTGCCAGATGAAGCCACCTCTTTGTTGATGATTGAGGCGACACACGGCTCCTATATGAGCGCAGAGCGTGGCATTATCGGGGAACATGCGGTTTTTGATCCCGCGGTGTTAGAACATGCATGCATTGACGATCGCTTCAAAGCACAGCAATCCGATACCGAAAGCTGGCAGGTGATAATCAAATCGCGCCAACAGCTTAACCGTGTTACCTATCCTTACAACCCACTCGATGCCGTAGGCTGGAAGGGCAATCTCACGGTGTTCCGCCTGAATTGGCGAGATATCCGCCCCTTGATGAGCCATCGTTATCACTTACCACCATCGGCACACACCACCTTTGTCGCGCAAGGTTTTGTGATTTGTACCTTTGTGCCCCGCCCGATCGAGTCCGATCCTGGCGCGCTCAAGGTGCCTTTCTACCACAATAACGATGACTATGATGAAGTGCTTTTCTATCACCAAGGTGACTTCTTCAGCCGCGATAACATTGATGCGGGCATGGTGACCTTACACCCTTGTGGCTTCCCACACGGTCCACACCCAAAAGCCTTTGCCGCCGGTAAAAAGCATCAGAAAAAAGAAACCGATGAAGTGGCGGTGATGATCGATACCCGCATGCCACTCGATATGGGCGACGCGGCGAAAGCCACCGAACTGACCGATTATGTTTACTCTTGGCGCACGCCAAGTGACGCAGAATAGCGAAGGAGAAAGCAATGAAACTGGCTTCACTTAAACACGGACGCGACGGCAAACTGATCTTGGTATCTCGCGATCTTACGCAAGCGGTTCACGCCGATGATATTGCCCCCACTTTACAGGCAGCACTCGATAACTGGGCGACTCTCGCACCCAAACTGGCTCAGCGCTATGACGCACTCAATGATAACCAAATCAGTGATGCCTTTGCGTTTGACCCGAACGTCTGCGACTCACCGCTGCCTCGCGCTTTTCAATGGGCCGATGGCAGCGCCTACGTCAACCATGTCGAGCTGGTGCGTAAAGCACGCGGCGCGCAAATGCCAGAAAGCTTTTGGACCGATCCGCTGATGTATCAAGGCATGTCCGATGGCTTTATCGGCCCGCGTGACGAGATTGAATTGGTCGATGATGCCTGGGGCTGTGACTTTGAAGCCGAGCTGGCGGTTGTCACCGATGATGTGCCTATGAACCTGAGCGCCGACAAAGCCGGCGAACATATTAAACTACTGATGCTGGTCAACGATGTTTCACTGCGCAACCTGATCCCCGGTGAGCTCGCCAAAGGATTCGGCTTTTTCCAGTCCAAGCCCGCCTCTGCGTTTTCACCGGTGGCCGTTACCCCCGATGAACTTGGCGATCACTGGCGTGATCATAAAGTCCACTTACCGATGCATGTCACGCTAAATAGCGAATGGTTCGGCTCACCCGAGGCCGGTGTCGATATGACCTTTGATTTTGCCGAGCTGGTCGCGCATGTGGCAAAAAGTCGCCATGTCAGTGCCGGGACCATTATTGGATCAGGCACCGTTTCCAATACCGATCGCAGTAAAGGCTCTTGCTGCTTAGCCGAGAAACGGATGTTGGAAATTATCGACCAAGGCGAGGCTAAAACCCCGTTTATGACCTTTGGTGATAGCGTCACTATCGATATGCGCGACGGCCAAGATGCGTCTATTTTCGGTGCCATTGAGCAAACCGTAACCCGTTACGTCGCTAAGTAAACCCCAAGCGCGTCTAGCTCGTCTAGGCGCGCTTGACGTTGACGCCGCCTAGGAGCTTGTATGCTGCTTTATGATTACAGTAAGTCGACCGCGGCCTATCGCGTTCGCATTGCCCTTAGCCTTAAAGGCCTCACCTACCAACGCGAAGCCGTGTCCCTGCTGGATAAACACCAACATAGCGACGCCTATCGTTCGCTCAATCCCGCCGGTTTGGTACCAACCTTGGTCGATGGCGATGTCACCTTGAGCCAATCGCTAGCCATTATCGAATACCTCGACGAGCGCTATCCGGGCGTCACACTGCTACCCAATGACCCAGTGCAAAAAGCCCAATGCCGATCACTGGCGCTCGACATTGCCTGTGATATGCATCCACTCAATAACCTGCGTGTTCTGCAATACCTAACCGGCCCCTTTGGCCACAGTGATGAAGACAAAGTGACCTGGTATCACCATTGGCTAAAACAAGGGTTCGATGGCTTGGAAGCCAAATCACAAGGACTAGACAGCCCCTTTATCGGCGGAGAAGCGCCCAATTTGGCCGATATTTGTTTGGTGCCGCAGCTATTTAATGCACGCCGGTTTGCGTTTGATTTAGCAGCCTACCCAACTCTGACGCGCATTGAAGCACAGTGCCAAACTCTGGATGCATTTATACAGGCGCACCCCGATAAGGGCTAAGGAGAGGACATGAAAGACGGATTGTTGTGGCAACCGGATAAGGAACGTCAAACCCACACCCCACTCGCGGCATTTATCCGGGCCGTGAACCAGACCCACGGCACCCAGCTTGCCGGCTATGACGATCTTTACACCTGGTCGGTGAATCAAAGCGGCGCGTTTTGGCAACAATTATGGCAATTTGCCGGCATGGTGGGCGATCCGGGCGAGAGAGTGTGCGATATCGACCCCGAGCACCCTAATCGTGATAGCCAGTGGTTTCCCACCGCGCGCCTCAACTATGCCGAAAACCTGCTCAAGCACGCAGAGCAATATGTCGACCAACCAGCGATGATTTTTAGCGGCGAGGACGAGATAGCACGAACGCTCACCTGGCGTGAGTTAGTCCATCAGGTCGCAGCCATTCGTCACTATTTAGACACGCAAGGCGTTCAACCGGGCGATGTGGTCGCGGGCTATTTACCCAACCTGCCGGAAACCGTGGTGGCGATGCTCGCCACTGCGGCACTGGGGGCAATCTGGACCTCGACGTCGCCAGATTTTGGTGTCGACAGTGTATTGGATCGTTTTGGCCAAACCGAACCCAAGGTCCTGTTTACCACCGATCACTATCATTACAACGGCAAAACCTATGACTGCCTGAATAAAGCGCAGCAGGTGGTAGATAAGGTGCCAGCCATTGAGCGCCTTGTGGTGATCTCCTTTGATGGCGATCCGCTTTCCTTGCCCGCTGGCATCGACCACTGGCAAACCTTATTGGCCAGCGAACCACCGCCGCTTCGCTTTACTCGCGTGGCGTTCAATGCCCCGCTCTTTGTGCTTTACTCTTCGGGCACCACCGGCAAACCGAAATGTATTATCCATTCGGTGGGTGGGATCTTACTCAACCATCTCAAAGAGCATCAGCTGCATTCGGATGTACGCCCCGGCGATCGCTTTTTCTATTTCACCACCTGCGGATGGATGATGTGGAATTGGCAGGTCAGTGCATTGGCCAGCGGCGCGACCTTGGTGCTCTACGATGGATCGCCCTTCTATCCGGATGCCGGTGTGCTTTGGCGACTGGCCGAGCAGCACCAGCTCACGCTCTTTGGTACCGCGGCCAAATACCTAGAGGCGTTGGAAAAACAAGGGGGCTCGCCCAAAGACGATTACCAGCTAGATGCGCTGAGAGTACTGTGCTCGACCGGCTCCGTGCTCGCCCCCGAGCAGTTTGATTATGTGTATCAAAAGATAAAATCTGATCTGCAGTTAAGCTCGATTGCGGGCGGCACCGATATTTGTGGCTGTTTTGTCCTCGGCAGTCCACTGTCGCCTGTCTATCGCGGCGAAAGCCAAAAGCGTGGATTGGCGCTCGATGTGCGCGTATTTAACCCGCAAGGCCAAGCCGTGGAAGAGCAAAAAGGCGAATTGGTATGCTGCAACAGCTTCCCCAACCAGCCGGTCGGCTTTTGGCACGACACCGACGGCAGCCGCTACCACAATGCCTACTGGAATAAGATGGATGACATCTGGTTTCATGGCGATTATGTACGCCTAACGACACAAGGCGGGATGGTGTTTTATGGCCGCTCCGATGCGGTATTAAATCCAGGTGGTGTGCGGATTGGCACCGCGGAAATCTATCGGCACGTTAATCAGCTTGTCGAGATCATGGACTCGGTCGTGATTGGTCAGCACTGGCAAAACGATGTGCGCGTGGTGCTGTTTGTTAAACTTGCCGACGACGTCACGCTAGATGATACGCTCAAGCAAAACATCAAAAAGACCATACGTACGCAATGCACACCGCGTCATGTTCCCGCGATTATCGCCGAGGTGAGCGACATTCCGCGCACTAAATCAGGTAAGCTGGCCGAGTTAGCAGTGCGGGATGTGGTACATGGCCAAGACGTGGCGCAGTTGAGTGCGTTGGATAATCCAGAATCACTCGACCAATACCGCCAGCGTCCCGAGCTTATACACTAAGCCAACGATCAAAACTCAAAAAGGCCGCATCGTGCGGCCTTTGTTATTTGTGTTGGCAGATATTCGCTTAGCGTAAACGATGTTGGTCATCATCGTCGTCATCTTTGCGTTCGTACTCACCCTCAAAGGTGTTGCCGTCTTCACCACGCCCGTTGCGGCGGAAGGGATCTGCATCAAAGGGGCCTTGTGCATTCCCACCTTGCTGATGGAACCCGCCTTGGGTAAAACCCGCTTGAGAGACGGTAACGCGCTGCATCACTTGTTTTGCCAGCGCGGCACGCGGCCCAGGTAGAAGTACAAGCATGCCCATGGCATCGGTCATAAAGCCTGGCGTCAACAGCAAGACACCTGCCACCGCCAGCATCACGCCTTCCAGGATTTGCTGTGCCGGCAACTCACCGCGATTGAGCCTGTCCTGCACCGAGGCCAGCGTCATTAACCCCTGGTTACGGACCAACGATGCCCCCACAAACGCCGTGATCAGCACCAGCGCCAAGGTCGGCCACAAGCCCAGCCAGCCGCCGACCTGAATAAACAGGCCAATTTCGATCACTGGGACCAGAATAAATAGCAGTAGTAAGACTGGAAACACGGTTCACCTCGCGCTAAAAATTGACTTTTCATCCTAACATCAAAATCAGGTAAAAGCCGAACCAGGAACGCGCATTTACTGCTTGAATCCCAGCACAGGAAAGCGCATTTTGTTGAGTCGCCATGTTACAGCTGTGACCGAGGTCAGTCATTTCAACCGCATCATGTGCTGTAATATAGGTTGAAACGATGTAATAGACGATACATCTAGCCAAAATCTCTGAGGAATGGATTCTACAGCAATATTTGTGGCGACGTTTTAATCATTATAATAACTTGATGTTAAGGCCAACGCATGTCTCAGACGATTATTACCCCCAATGATACCCCTACGCAAACCACTGCCACCCGCTTGGAAGAGGACTTACTCGGCCAACGAGCGGTGCCTGCAGATGCGTATTATGGCATTCACACCTTGCGCGCGATTGAGAATTTCACCATCTCAAGCACCCGTATTTCTGATATCCCAGATTTCGTACGCGGCATGGTTTACACCAAAAAAGCCGCCGCGATGGCTAACCAAGAGCTTGGCGTGATCCCAACCGATGTCGGCGATTACATCATTAAAGCTTGTGACCAAATGTTGGAAACCGGCAAATGCATGGATCAGTTTCCCTCGGACGTATTCCAAGGCGGCGCCGGCACCTCGGTCAATATGAATGCGAACGAGGTGATCGCTAACCTCGCCCTTGAGTTGATGGGTCATGAAAAAGGCGATTATGATGTGATTAACCCTAACGATCACGTCAACAAGAGCCAATCGACCAACTGTGCGTATCCAACTGGTTTCCGTATTGCGGTCTACAACAGCATTCTCAAACTGATGGATGCGATTGATTACTTACAAAAAGAGTTCGATGTCAAAGCCGATACGTACGCTCACGTGATCAAAATGGGCCGCACCCAATTGCAAGACGCCGTCCCTATGACGGTGGGGCAAGAGTTCAAAGCCTTCTCTGTGCTGTTGCGTGAAGAGATCAAGAACATCAAATACACGGCCGCCTTACTGTTAGAAGTCAACTTAGGTGCTACCGCGATCGGGACCAAGTTGAATGCGGCGGAAGGTTATCAACAGTTAGCGGTGAAGCATTTAGCTGAAATTACGGGCTTGCCTTGTATCCCCGCCGAAGATTTGATTGAAGCCACCTCAGACTGTGGATCGTATGTGATGGTGCATGGCGCGCTAAAACGCCTTGCGGTCAAACTGTCGAAGATCTGTAACGACTTACGCTTACTCTCTTCTGGACCACGTGCAGGGCTCAATGAAATTAACCTACCCGAAATGCAGGCCGGTTCATCCATCATGCCTGCCAAGGTCAATCCGGTGATCCCTGAAGTGGTCAATCAGGTTTGCTATCGGGTGATGGGAAACGACACCACCATTACCTTTGCCGCTGAAGCCGGTCAACTGCAACTCAACGTGATGGAGCCTGTGATTGGCCAAGCGCTGTTTGAATCTATCTCGATACTGGCGAACGGCTGCCGCAACCTCGGAGAAAAATGTGTGAGCGGAATTACCGTAAACCAAGAGGTATGCGAGCACTACGTGCATAATTCGATTGGGATTATCACTTACCTCAACCCCTTTATCGGTCACCACGAGGGCGATATTGTCGGTAAGATTTGTGCCGAAACGGGTAAGAGCGTCAAAGAAGTAGTACTCGAGCGTGGCTTAATGACAGAGTCTGAGCTTGATGAGATATTCTCGGTTGAGAACCTCATGCATCCTAAATACCGTGGTAAACGCTTTAACGCTTAGTGGATAAAAGCTAAGACGATCGTTCACAAGCAACACATATAATGAAGGGCGCTCAAGGCGCCCTTTTTCATATCGGTGAAACAGCCGCTATAACATCTGCGTAATCAACAAACCACATGCAATACTGAAGACCATACTCAATAAGCCTGGCACCATAAAGCTATGGTTGAAAACATACTTACCAATCCGCGTGGTACCCGTGCGGTCAAAATCGATAGAGGCAATAATCGGACCATAGTTCGGGACGAAGAAATAACCATTCACGGCGACAAACGTGGCAATGATCATCGAAGGTGGTAAGCCCAGCGAAATCGCCACCGGAACAAGCACTGCCGTTGTTGCACCTTGGCTATTCACCATCACTGATAGGGCAAATAAGGCAAAAGCAAATGTCCATGGCGCCACTTCAACCAAGCCAGATACCGCGTCTTTAACCATATCCAGATGGCCGGCAACCAAGGTATCCCCTAACCACGCAATACCAAAAATAGCGACAATCGCGCGCATCCCGGCATGGAAGACCGAGCCTTGGCTAATCGCATTGCCATCTGGCTTACAGGTTAGAATAATTAACGCGGCAACAGACAACATCACGATTTCAATGGTGTGGGCCATGCCCATTGGCTCACCATCAAACGCCGGACGCAAAGCCGGGAAGGCACCCATAATGACCACAGCCAAGGCACCGAATAAAAACAAAACGACCGATTTTTTCGCCTCAGGCGTCACTTCGATATCTTCTACCGCAAGATCGGCTTCCATTTCTTGACGAAACGCAGGATCTTGCAGGCGACGTTGATATTCAGGATCGTCTTTAAGCTCTTTACCCAGTTTATTCACGATCACACAAGCGAGCGCCAAGCCGATAAAGGTGCTAGGAATGGTCACTGACAGCACATCTGTCAGTGTGATGCCTTGCGGCTCTAAAAAGGCGACACATGCAACCACAGCAGCGGCAATAGGGCTGGCCACAATCGCAAACTGTGAGGCAATTACCGCCATACCGAGAGGGCGGGCAGGACGAATCCCGCTTTTGCGGCTCACTTCGGCAATGACAGGTAATACCGAATAGGCCACGTGTCCAGTGCCTGCCATCATGGTGAAGACATACGTCACTAGAGGGGCAACAAAGGTAATGTGACGAGGGTTCTTGCGCAAAATGCCACTCGCAATTTTAATTAAAAAATCGAGCCCCCCCTGCCGCTTGCATGGTCGCAGCGGCGGCAACCACCGCCATGATCATTAATAAAACATCAATCGGAGGGTGCGTCGGCTGCAAACCGAACACAAAACTCAAGACTAAGAGCCCAAGCCCGCCCATCACACCTAAACCAATGCCGCCGATACGGGCACCGACTAAGATGCAGCTGAGTACCACTAATAACTCAACCAAAAACATAACTTTCTCCTACTTTGGATAGACTTTTCCACTACGTCGCGTTCACACACGAGAGTAAACGCGCCCAGCACCATGGCCAAAGTCTAACCAGGGTCCGTAACGCGTATGTTGATTCAGGTAAGAAAAAGTAACACTTTTTGCGAACAGACAACAAAATGTCGATAAATTGAGATCTCTGACCTAGACAGTAGGGACTTTTCATTTCTCTCATTAATTGTTATGTTATATCGTAACAATTAATGAGAGGGTTATCATGAAAGAGGGGCGCGTGGCCCATTTTGCGCGCAAGTTTGGCCAAGTCGGCCTCAGTAATAAAAAGGAAGAAGAATGAAAGTCGTGAACTCACTGAAAAGCGCCCGCCAGCGCCACCCTGATTGTCAGGTTGTCCGTCGTCGAGGGCGCATGTTTGTGATTTGTAAAACCAATCCGCGTTTTAAAGCGGTGCAAGGCAGATCGAAAAAACGTACTTAGACACGCTCTCATTGTCGACATACACCACATCGTCACTAAGCCAGTCGTCGCTAGGCCCTTGAAAAGCTTAGCGACTCTTCTGATTCCGCATAATAACAAGATGTCCCCTCACTCAAACACGTGATCAATTCGACCACGTTTACCGCATCGTTATGCTAATTGTGTATACTCAAGTGAGTCATAGAAAAAGGGTACACGATGAGAACACGTCGCCGTTTGTTATTCACTGCTGTTTGCCTAGTCAGCGCGATTGCAATGAGTGTTGCATATGTACGCTATGCGCATCATTGGGCTGCACCAACAGAGCCAGAAAACACGGTCCAGTCCCCCACATTTATTACGGTAAATACTCAAGAATCCCTTGAGAACGAGCTCGCCAAAGCCGCCGCTAACCAACAAATTGCCTTCGTCGACTACTACGCCGATTGGTGCATTCCCTGTAAACAGTTTGCCCAAAAAACCTTCACCGATCCGACAGTGGCCAAACAGCTCAACACCATGCACCGGATTAAAGTGGACCTAAGTGAAAACCGTTCCGAAGATTTTGCCTTAATGCGTCGCCAAGCGGTGGCAGGATTACCGACGCTCGACTTTTGGCTTCCTAATGGTGAACGGCACCATGCGGCACGAGTGACAGGCTTTTTGCCCCCTGAAACCTTCCTAGCTCACCTCAATGAACACGCCCTCATGCAGTCAGTAAAAAGCAAGTAATGATCAATCTCTTAGTTCTCTTGTTAMACAAATTGACTAACCCCTTTGTCTGGTGGTAGGTTGGAAGAAATTGAAGGAAGATAGTCGCTTTATGGACGCGCAACACACCATCGTTATTGCTGATGATCATCCACTGTTTCGAAATGCCTTATTTCAATCCGTGCACATGGCGATAAGCGGTGCCAACCTGCTGGAAGCCGATAGCTTAGAAAGCTTGCATCAGATCTTAGCGCGAGACGCTGAGGTCGATTTAGTGCTGCTCGATCTCAAAATGCCGGGCGCTAACGGCATGTCTGGTCTGATTGCGTTGCGTCACCAACATCCTAGTCTGCCCATCGTCGTCGTCTCTGCCAGCGAAGAGCACAGTGTGATCCGTCAAGTGCGTTCACATGGTGCGTTTGGCTTTATCCCTAAGTCCAGTGATATGCGTGCCTTGGTGCAATCGTTAACCCAGGTGCTCGAGGGGACGCCCTGTTTTCCCGATGATCTTGGCGAAGAAGATGACAGCGAAAGCTTATCCAACAAACTTACCGCGCTTACCCCACAGCAATACAAGGTGTTGCGCATGCTCTGTGACGGTCTACTCAATAAACAAATCGCCTATGAGCTCGCCGTTTCCGAGGCGACTATCAAAGCGCACATGACCGCTATTTTCCGCAAGCTCGGGGTAAACAATCGTACGCAAGCGGTGATTTTATTGCAGCAATCCGATATCGAACTTTGATACGCTAGCACGCTCGACACCTATTTTGGAGCGCTCATGTTAAGTATTCTTGCCACTCAATTCGTGATCTTATGGGCCGTGATCGATCCTGTCGGTAGTGTGCCCATTTACCTCTCGCAAACCAGCCATATGACGGCGAAACACAAACGTCGCGTTGCTATTAAAGCTGTCACTATTGCCTTTGCTATTTTGCTTTTCTTTCTCATTATCGGTCAGATTTTGTTGGAAGCGATGCAAATTCCACTGCCCGCTTTTCAAGCCGCGGGCGGTTTAGTGCTCCTTCTTTTTGCTCTGACCATGATTTTCGGCGAAGGCAAACCCAGCCAAGAGGCCAAAATGCTGAGCGAAAACGTCGATAAAGCCGAGATAGCGGCAACGGCCGTTTATCCGTTGGCGGTGCCTTCCATTGCCTCCCCTGGCGCCATGATGGCCATCGTGATGCTCACCGATAACAACCGCTATGCTATTACTGAACAAGCGATTACCGCAGGTGTGATGTTTTTAGTCCTGCTCGCGACCTTGGTCCTACTCTTGGGTGCCAATATCATTCACAAAGTGATCGGTAATGTGGGGGCTTCCATTATTAGTCGCGTAATGGGACTAATTCTCGCCTCAGTGGCGGTGGCTAATTTACTCGAAGGGATCCAAAAGTTTTATCACCTTAGTTAGACCTTTGGCGAAAGCCTTGGCTGGCTCAAACGGAGTCAGCCCAACCTACCTCACAAAACACCTGCGTTTTTCTGCGATTGCCCACAACCAAGCTCGACTAAAGTTGCAATGTCGATATACGACATCCCCTGCTATCGTCTTGATGTAACATTCCATTAACGAGATAAACAAGGAGAAGGCGATGGCGTTTCAAAGTAAGGAACACGCAAAAGCTACTGGGACAGAAACGTCAAACTGATGATCAGCCTACTGATTGTTTGGTTTGTGGTCTCATTTGGGTGCGGGATCTTATTCGTTGATGCTCTCAATACCATTCAAATTGGCGGCTACAAATTAGGATTTTGGTTTGCTCAGCAGGGATCGATTTATACCTTCCTCGGCATCATTTTTGTGTATACCAAACAAATGCGCAAACTCGACCGCGAGTTCGGTGTGGACGACGAGTAAGAGGATAAAAGCATGGATTTAAGAACCATTACTTATATTGTTGTCGGGTTCACATTCGCACTCTACATCGGGATCGCGATCTGGCACGCGCAGGCTCAACCAAAGAATTCTATGTCGCGGGCGGCGGGGTCAACCCCATCGCAAACGGGATGGCCACGGCTGCAGACTGGATGTCAGCCGCTTCCTTTATTTCAATGGCCGGCTTAATTGCCTTTATGGGTTATGGCGGTTCGGTGTTTTTAATGGGTTGGACTGGCGGCTTCGTGCTTCTGGCATTGCTGCTCGCGCCCTATCTACGTAAGTTTGGCAAATTTACCGTGCCAGAGTTTGTCGGTGAGCGCTTTTACTCCAAAACCGCTCGCATTGTGGCAGTGGTCTGTTTAATTATCGCCTCGGTCACTTATGTTATTGGCCAAATGAAAGGGGTKAGGTGGTGGCGTTTGGTCGCTTCCTGGAAGTGGATTATTCCACTGGGCTATTAATCGGTATGGTGATTGTCTTTATGTATTCCGTGATGGGCGGGATGAAAGGCATTACTTACACCCAAATTGCTCAATATTGCGTCCTCATTTTAGCTTACACTATTCCCGCAATCTTTATTTCCCTTAACTTGACCGGTAACCCTTTTCCACAGCTGGGCCTGGGTAGCACCATGGCAGGCACCGATCAGTATCTGCTCGATCGACTGGATCAGGTGGTCACCGAACTTGGCTTTGTGGAATACACCACCGCAGTGCGTGGCAGTACGCTGAATATGTTTGCGTATACCATGTCACTGATGATTGGTACCGCTGGCTTACCACACGTGATTATCCGCTTTTTTACTGTGCCGAAGGTACGTGATGCACGCGCCTCTGCGGGCTGGGCGCTGTTCTTCATTGCGATTTTATATACCTCAGCGCCTGCGGTTGCGGCCATGGCGCGTTTGAACCTGATGGACACCGTAAATCTGCCCAATGGTGACAACCTCGCCTATGATCAGCGTCCAGACTGGTTTAAAAACTGGGAAAAAACCGGGCTACTTGGTTTTGATGATAAAAACGGGGATCAAAAATTCAGTACACGTCGGATCCCGCCACCAACGAGTTACGCGTTGACCGCGATATTATTGTCCTGGCCAATCCCGAAATCGCCAAATTGCCTAACTGGGTGATCGCATTGATCGCAGCCGGTGGGCTTGCGGCTGCGTTGTCGACCGCTGCAGGGTTATTATTGGCCATATCGTCCGCGATATCCCATGACTTGATTAAGGGAGTCGTCAATCCGAATATCAGTGAAAAAGGGGAATTACGTGCCAGTCGTATATCGATGGCCTTAGCGATTGCTGGCGCTGGATACTTGGGGCTTAACCCGCCAGGCTTTGCGGCCGGGACAGTGGCACTTGCCTTTGGTTTGGCAGCGTCATCGATATTCCCGGTACTGATGATGGGGATCTTCACCAAAACCATCAATAAAGAAGGCGCAATTGCCGGTATGGTGGCAGGTATTAGTGTCACGCTATTCTATGTATTCCAACATAAAGGGATCCTGTTTGTCGCTGATTGGACCTACTTAGAAGGCTTGGGAACTAACTGGATACTCGGTATTGAACCTAACGCATTTGGTGCAGTGGGGGCAGTCTGTAACTTTGTCGTCGCCATCATTGTGTCACGCATGACTAAAGAAACACCGCAAGAGGTGCAAGACTTAGTCGAACACGTTCGCATGCCATCGGGTGCGGGTGATGCGCAATCACACTGATACACAGTTAACCTATCAAGCCCCTGCGGGGGCTTTTAAACAACCGATTATGTCCAGCCAAGGAGAGGCATGATGTCCACAATAACGCGTTTACTCACCAACAAGCATGTGATTATCGCTATGCTGGTCGCGCCAGTGCTCGCCGTGATTGCCTATTTTGCCGTCGATGCCAGTGTGTCTGAAGTGCCCAAGGCGGCACAACTGGGGAAAAGCTACCCGCTTGCTGTCCGTTCCAACTGTCGCTATACCAGCGGGTTTTGTCAGCTCGAAAATGGTGATATGAAACTAAAACTGGAGTCACAAGGGATCGAGGATAATCAGCTGACGTTGCGGCTGATCAGTGAGTTGCCTTTAGAAGGTGTTCGTATTGGTCTGGCACAGACCTCGCCCCAAGCGATGCAAGCCACCGATGATAAAGGTACCCACTGGCTCGTATCATTGCCGGCGCCAGAGAGTAATGATGCACAAATCCGCGTCGCGGTGAGCATGGCGGGTAGCCATTATTTCGCACAAACGCCTGCTACGTTTATTGAGCACAAGACCTTTTATACCGAACATCAACAAGCCCAAGATGCATCATAATCGACGACAAGATTGCGTCATAATCGACGATACGATGATGTCACGGGGCCCATTAGCTATTCAACGCCATCACGGCAGGTCGAATCGCGGCAATAATCACAGCGATTTTATGTTCATACGCTTGTTCGGCAAGCCAATGGTTCACATCGGCCCATCCGTCGCCATCCAAGTGAGCGAGATCATCGACCTCAATATACCATCGATGGATTAAATCGGCCTTCTACCTTGACGGTTCCGATATCGGTTTCAAGGCGTGAGAGTGTAAATGGCGTCATCATTTTCCTCGTTGTTGTAACAGGGTGCGTAGCTTTAGTGGCTTCACGGGCTTAGACAGATAAGTAAAGCCTAGTCCAGTGACGGCCTGCTGTGTTTCCGCACTGCGATCAGCGCTGATAATCACGCCGTTAAAACACGCCCTCAACTTGAGTTGACATTGCTGTAAAACTTGAAGCCCGGTTTGTTGATTGGTCAAATGATAGTCACTCAGCACAAACTCAGGCTGCCATTGCTCACTGATCTGCTGTATCGCCTCGCAGACATCCTGCGCACACCGAACCTCACAGCCCCAGCGCGATAAAAGTTGGGTCATTCCGGTCAAAATATCTTGCTCATTATCGACACATAATACGCGGCACCCTTCTAGTTCCCGCACGCGGTTTGGTGCAGCGACAGCCGGGTTCGCGTTCACTGCGCTGGCATCACTGCCATCCACTGTCATGGAGAAAACCGTACCACGGCTTGGCCATGAGCGTAGTCCCAGCGGTTGAGATAAGATTTGACTGATCCCTTTCGCAATAGCCAACCCTAACCCAAGCCCTTGCTCTGCACCTTGGCGCTCAATCCGAGTGAATTCTTGAAAGATATCTTGCTGGCGCGCCAACGGGATCCCATCGCCATCATCCCAGACCTCGATCCGGTAATCATGGCCTGCACGACGCACTCCGAGTAATACCCGCCCTTCTGGATTGTAGCGGAAGGCATTGGTTAAAAAGTTTTGCAACACGCGCCGTAGGAGGGTTTTATCAGAACGCACAATCGCCCGGCTGCGGCAAACATGAAAATCGAAGCCCTTGTCGACGCGCCAACACCCCAAATTCCGCTTCAAGCGCATCAAAAACTTCACGCAATGGAAAAGATTCAATCCGGGCTTTCATCTTGCCTGATTCAAGACGCGAAATATCCAACAAGTCACCAATCAATACCTCTGCACTCTCTAGCGCACTTTCGATATGTTGTGAGGCCGTTTCTTGTTTCACGGTTAACCGCCATTTCACTCAGTGATGACGCAAACAAGCGCGCGGCATTGAGTGGTTGCATCAAATCATGGCTCACTGCGGCTAAAAAACGGCTTTTTGACTGCGAGGCAGATTCCGCTTTACGGGTGGCGTCGATTAAACGGCTATTCAAGCGCTCCAATTCCTGCGTTCTTTCCGTGACTCGCGCTTCTAAGGTTTCGTTAGACTGTTTCAGCGCGGCCTCCGCATCGCGAAAAGCGGTGATGTCGGTAAAAGTCATCACAAAACCGCCGCCGGGCATCGGGTTCCCTTGCAATTCAATCACGCGTCCATCGGGGTGGACGCGCGAGGACGTATGAGGCTTTCTCCGTGTTAAATGCATCACCCGCTTGCTCACATGCTCCTCAGCATCACCGGGGCCACACAGACCGCGCTGTGCGTTAAAACGAATAAGATCGGCAACCGGCCTCCCCACTTGAATGAGCCTGGTGGGAATTGAAACATATCGATATAACGTTGATTCCACGCCACCAGCCGCAATTGTTTATCTACCACCGAGATCCCTTGGTTGATATGCTCAATGGCGCCTTGCAAAAGACCTCGAGAAAAATCAAATAACTCAGAGGCTTCATCCACGATGGTGGCAATTTCCTCCAGCTGCATATTTCGCCCTTGCAGTGCAGAGGACAGCACAAGCCGGGCGGATGACGACCCAAACACTCCCGCGAGCACCCGCTCGGTATGACGAATTAAAGGCGCACTGGCCTGTTGCTGAGGAACTAACTCCTCACCGCGCTGCTCTGCAAATTGGCTAAAGGCCTGGCGCATACGCCGACGCCCCACAAAACGCGACGCCAGCATCTCAAGTTCTGCGACCGTGACTCTGCTTTGATACAAACGCGCGCCATCGTTTTCGGGTAAGGGCATGCCGACAAACGCCGCCGCTTGCAAGCGCTCACTCAGTGAAGGACGCGTCAATAAAGAGACGAAGATAAAACCGGCGGCATTCATCAATATGCTAAAGGCCAGCCCCCAATCAATGATATTGAGCCCAGCCAATGGAGGGAATGCCGGAGGGCTAATCAACCAGATGAGGATATTTGATTGCCCGTCACCTGCCAGCATGCCCGTTTGGGTCATCATGGTCACTAACCAAAGCGAAAATCCCAGCATTAGCCCGGCATACACCCCTTTTTTGTTGCCTTGCCGCCAATACAAGGCGCCAATCATGGCAGGCGCAAATTGCGCAATCGCAGCAAACGACAGAAAACCAATTTCAGACAAGGTCGGGACGGTTAAAATCAAATGATAGAAACCCCAGGCGGCAATCAAAATCAAGAAAATCAATGCGCGGCGGACGTTGAGTAATAAGCCAGAGAGTTGCGCAAAGTTGCGTGAGGTCATTTTCATGCGCCGCAACAGCAGCGGCATCACCAGATCATTGGAGACCATAATGGCCAGCGCAATGGTAGAAACAATCACCATGCCACTGGCTGCCGAGGCGCCACCCATAAACGCCAGTAATGCCATGCCCTCGGCCCCCACGGATAAGGGCAAACGAATCACATAAGTATCCGCCGGCGTACCCGGCAATAACGCTTGTCCCGCATACGCCAGCGGGAGGACAAAGATCAACATAAGGAGTAAGTAGGTCGGGAATACCTTGCGCGCCGTATTCAAGTCACTCGCACGCGTGTTTTCTACCACCATGGTATGAAACTGGCGTGGCAGACAAATAATGGCCGCCCCCGTTAAAAAGGTATGGATGATTAAGCTGCCCATGTCTGGCTGGCCTATCACGCCTGACGCCTCAAGTGTTATTGGCAATGTCGGTGCTTGAAATAGCAGTGTCACCACAAACACCCCGACCCCGAGAAAAGCCACTAGCTTGATCACAGATTCAAACGCCACGGCCATCATCATCCCGCGATGATGTTCGGTGCTATCAATGTGTCGGGTACCAAATAACACTGTAAAAACGGCGAGGACGACACACACCAACCACGCAATTTGCGTTTGATCTAAGCCAACACGCTGACCAATATCTGGCGAGAGCACATCAAGCCCCATGGCAATGCCACGTAGTTGCAACGCAATATAAGGGAGTACTCCCACAACGGCGATCAGCGTCACCATCACAGCCAGTCCCTGAGACTTGCCATACCGCGCCGCAATAAAGTCGGCGATCGAGGTAATATGTTCGCGTTTGGCGATCAGAATGAGACGAGCGAGAAGACGCCACCCAAGGGTAAACACCAAGATTGGCGCAAGATAAATCGGCAGAAAGGACCATGGCGAGCTAGACGCTTGTCCCACGGTGCCAAAAAAGGTCCAAGAAGTGCAGTAAACAGCAATAGAAAGACTATAAATCCAAGGCCGCCATTGATGCAGCCAACGTGGCTGACGATCGCCATACCAGGCAATGGCAAACAATGCCCCCATATAGAGCAGTGAGACAGAGACAATTACCCAGCCTTGTGTCATGACTCCCTTCCTGACGCCGTAATGTGCCAAATCCTTTGGCTGGGTGTATCATGGCAACGGCGCCCACTCAATCACGCAATGCTGGCTTTGTGGGCGCTCTAGCTAATTTATTGCAAGCAGATGAGTCGTTTATTGCACACTGGCTTGTTTGGCGCGTCGAAATTCGGGCTCGCGCAAAGGGAGTACAAAAACGGGCAATGCGAGCAGTGCCATCGCATAAAAGGTCCCCGATGGCGAAACCGCATAAATCCACCCGCTTGTGGTAGTGAGAGCCGCCACCACCGCCCCCATGGGCAGAGCATTGTAAGCGGCTTGTGCTGCGACCAACCGCGTCCCGCATTCACGCTGAATATACTGCATCGCCCCCAAGTGTGCGCCGGCAAAGGTAACGCCATGCAGCAGCTGGACCAACACCACGGGAATCGCAGCGGTCGTGGTACCAGTGATCCCCCAGCGGACTAAAACACCTAAAGCGGCCAGTTGGAATAGCGACTTCGACGACCAACCGCTAAATAGACGGGCACCGAGAGCAAACACGGCCACTTCTGACACCACCCCCAAGCTCCATAAATAGCCGACGATGCTCTCGCTGTATCCCGCCTGCTTCCAATAAATCGCACTAAAGCTGTAATAGGCGGCATGACTGCCTTGCAGCAAAGAGGCGATCAGCAAGAACACGATCACCTGACGATCGCGAAATAGCTGACGCATTGACACTTTGCTGCTTGTCATATCATGCTCGCTTTGCGGCATAATTGTGGGACGACGCAATGTCAGCAGCAAACAAGCCGATAAACCACCGATCGCGATCCAAGGAATAATCGCGGCGGATTGTTCCGTTACCAGCCAGCCCGTCAAGCTTGAGCCAACAATAAAAGCAATGGATCCCCAAAGACGCGTACGACCATAGTCGATATAGCGATGACGCGCGTAATAGTTTGCCAAGGCATCAGACAGCGGCACCGCCGGGCCAATCGCTAAATTAAATAAGACGGTCACCAAAGCCAGCCACCATACATTGGCGCCCATGATGGGGTGCAATGCGCACGTCACTAACGCCATCAGTGTCAACGCCCGCAGCGCCGGCAACAAGGCTTCAACCCGTTGCACGCGCGGTGTAAACACTAAGTTGGCCACACATCGAGTTGCAAAACCAAGCCCGATCAAGGTCCCGATGACACCCGAGTTAAGGCCTAGAGACTCAAACCATATCGCCCAAAACGGCAAATACACGCCATACGAAAAAAAGAAGCCGCCAAAATACGCAGACAGCCAACGAAAGGGAGAACATTGGGTTAACGTCATACCATTACTTCACATTAAGATACATATCGCGCCAAGTGTCGCAGTAATAGGGTTGGAAAAAAAGACATAAGCGGGGCTTATTGCTGGCAAAACATTGATCTCATCGATGAAATCATCATCTTTGGCTAGACTAAAGTCGGCTAGCAGGATTGCTGGGGCTAGGACACACTGACGTTACCACACTGAGAAGTGCGATATCGTGAGGAGTGCGATTATGCCTGAACCCTTTGACACCGCTCATCCACCGTTTAATTACTTAACGCCCACCCAAGCCAAACAATGTCGACAAGCGCTTGATGTCGGCTATTTTCGGCGCGGCGATACCCTGATCCACGCGGGCGATACCGGCGAGCAGCTCTTTATTATAATTAAAGGCAGTGTCGAGGAAGTCTCAGAAGACGGCAAAGAAGTATTTTCTCACTACACGTCCGATGATTTATTTGACGTCCCCGCGCTTGTGCAGGGCACTGCCAAACATCAATACCGCGCCTTAGAAGATACGCTCTGCCACCTGCTACCGGCCGAGGCATTTCTTGCTATTTATCATAACAACCCGGATTTTCGTGGTTACTTTGAGACCAATTTACAGCGCCGACAAGCGTTAATGGTGCAAGCGCGTCAGCAACAAAATCTCGCCGAATTTATGCTCACCAGGATTGATGATAGCAATATTCAACCCGCGTTATGTGTCTCCCCTAATCTCACGCTACAAGCGGCCACCGTGCAAATGAAAGGCGAACGCTGTGACTGCGCGTTGGTCAATTTTGACGATGGAGAGTGCGGGATCATTACTCGGACGAATTTATTACACGCTTTGGTACTCGATGGCCATGATCAATCCGTCCCTGTCGGGGAGATAGCCACACGACCGGTGGTCAGTGTTGAGCACGGTGATTTTCTCTTTCACGCGATGATCAGCATGACGCGCCGGCGTGTGAAGCGAGTGCGTGTGGTCGACAACCAAGGGCAAACCGCTGGGATGCTTGATCTTCCACAAGTGCTGAGCCTGTTTTCAACCCACTCACACGTGCTCAACTTACAAATTGCTCGCGCCCAAACCATTGATGAGTTAGTCGTCGCCGCCAATAGTCAGAGCAAGCTGATTCATACACTGTTTAACAACGGCATCCACACCCGCTTTGTGATGCAACTCATCGCCACCGTGAATGAACAAATTATGGAAAAAGCATTTCGGTTACAGGTGCCCGAAGCTTTCCAGCAGCGATGCTGTCTCGTGGTGATGGGCTCAGAAGGGCGGGGAGAGCAGATACTTAAAACCGATCAGGATAACGCCCTCATTCTGGCCGATGATCTGAACTGGCCAGAATGCCAACACATCATGGATATCTTTTCACAAACGCTTTACCAACTGGGCTACCCCCCCTGCCCCGGCAATGTGATGGTCAGCAACCCCAAATGGGTGAAAACCGCCTCGCAATGGCAACAAGCCGTGCGCAACCTCGCCCACAGTGCTAATGAACAGAGCGTCATGGATCTCGCGATACTGGCCGATAGTCATCCGATCGCCGGTGATCTGACGCTGATTGATGCGATCCAACTCCCCCTTAGCGATACCTTGACCGACAATATGTTGACGCTCAATACTTTTGTGCGTCCAGCACTCGCATTTCGTGTTCCTTTAACCGTGTTTGGCTCGCTAAAAAGCAGCAAAGATGGGTTAGATATCAAAAAAGGTGGCATTTTCCCGATCGTTCACGGTGTCCGCACCATGAGCTTAGAAAAAGGGATCACAGAGACCAATACCTTTGATAGGCTTGAGCAACTTGCCAAGCTAGGCACGCTCGCAGACGAAACGGCGGAAAATCTCTCAGAGGCGCTGAAACTGTTCATTCGTCTTCGCCTACGTCAACAACTTGATGGCGAGCAGCAAAGCAACTGTCTCGATGTCGCCCACTTACCCGCGAGTGAACGCGATCTTTTGCGCCATGGCTTGCATGTGGTGAAAAAGTTTAAACAGTCACTGGCGTTCCACTATCACGTGAGGGACTAAGGTGAACAGGCTAGCACGCTATTGGTATCGCTATCGGTTACGCCACTCCCCTTACCGCGCACTCTTTTTGCCGCCCGATAAACGTACCCTGATATCACTCGATTGTGAAACCACCAGCCTCGACCCGGCCCATGCCGAGTTGGTAACCATTGCAGCAACCCCGATCAAAGGCCATCGTATTATGACCAGTCAGGCGCTGACACTCACGCTTGCGGCACCCAAGAGCTTAAGCGCTGGTTCGGTGCGCATCCACCAAATGCGTCATCAAGATCTCGCCCAGGGTGTCAGTGCCAAACAGGCCATGATCTCCCTGATTCACTTTATCGGCAATCACCCCCTGGTCGGCTACCATATTCGTTACGACAAAAGTATTTTGGACCGCTATTCTCGTCAATATCTTGGCTTTCCACTGCCCAACCCTCTGATTGAGGTGAGTGACATTTATCAGCGTAAATTAGAGCGCTTGCTCCCTAATGCTTACCATGACATCAGCATCGAAGCGATCAGCCGCCATCTTGATCTCCCACTTCCTGCTCGCCATGATGCCTTAGACGATGCCTTAGCAGCAGCACTTATTTATGTCCGCCTCACGCATGGCGAGATGCCGATCCCTCAATCTCGGTAGCCAAGCCACCCCTCAATCGCAATAAAGTGCGACCTAGCCCCCAGTAATTGGCCCGACAACTCAATAATCCACCTAAAAATCAAGGGGTCATCCTAAAGTCTAATTGCCGGATAGCCTTATATGTCACACCTTTACTGCATGGTTTACGTTTGCCAGGCAGCGGTAACGCCTGACATCTCACGACATGGAAGCGCCGCGTGGAGCATCGCGGACACGAGGAGAAACAGGATGAGCGATAGTCACGTATATCCCGTCATGCCTTCAATTGCACAAAAGGCACACGCTGATGAGGCCAAATATCAAGCACTCTATCAGCAGTCAATTACCGACCCTGAGGGGTTTTGGCATGAACAAGGCCAGATAATTGATTGGATAAAACCTTACACCAAGGTCAAACAGACGTCCTTTGATACGGGCCATGTTGATATTCGCTGGTTTGAAGATGGCACACTCAACGTGGCGGCAAACTGTATTGATCGACACCTAAAAGACAAAGGGGATCAAATCGCTTTAATTTGGGAAGGCGATGACCCGAATGACGATGCCAGCCTGACCTACCAAGCGCTTTATGAGCAAGTTGGCCGATTTTCTAACGCGCTAAAAGCGCAAGGAGTTAAAAAAGGCGATGTGGTTTGCTTGTATATGCCGATGGTGATGGAAGCGGCGATCGCCATGCTGGCTTGTGCGCGCATTGGTGCAGTACATACGGTGGTGTTTGGGGGCTTCTCTCCAGAAGCGCTCGCCGGCCGCATTATTGACTCGAATGCGAAGGTCGTGGTGACGGCGGATGAAGGGGTGCGTGGGGGGCGTGACGGTCCCGCTAAAGCAAAACGTCGACGAAGCCCTGACCCATCCCAGCGTGAAATCAATCGAAAAAGTGGTGGTTTACCAGCGTACGGGCGGCGACATTGATTGGCACAACCATCGTGACGTTTGGTGGCATGATGCGACGGCGAACGCGTCGGTCGATTGCCCTGCGGAAGAAATGCAGGCGGAAGATCCGCTTTTCATTCTCTACACCTCCGGCTCCACCGGCACACCAAAAGGCGTTCTCCACACCACAGGGGGTTACCTGGTTTATGCCGCAATGACCTTTAAATATGTCTTCGACTACCAAGACGGGGAGGTCGTTCTGGTGTACCGCCGATGTTGGCTGGATAACCGGTCACAGTTATCTGGTTTATGGCCCACTCGCGAATGGGGCAAAAACCATTTTATTCGAAGGTGTCCCTACCTATCCAAGCACAGCGCGCATGAGTGAAGTGGTCGATAAACACCAGGTTAATATTCTTTACACCGCCCCCACCGCGATTCGGGCGCTGATGGCCAAAGGCAATGAAGCCGTGGCTGGCACCCAGCGTGACTCGCTAAGAATCATGGCTCGGTCGGCGAGCCCATTAACCCAGAAGCGTGGGAGTGGTATCACAGCACTATCGGTAATCAAGCCTGTCCTATTGTCGACACCTGGTGGCAAACAGAGACGGGCGGGATCTTGATTACTCCGCTTCCCGGCGCCACGCCACTCAAACCAGGCTCAGCGACGCGACCTTTCTTTGGTATTCAGCCAGCGCTGGTGGACAACATGGGCAACCTTCTTGATGGTGCGGCCGAGGGCAACTTGGTGATACTAGACTCATGGCCAGGGCAAATGCGCACCGTGTTTGGTGATCACGATCGCTTCGAGCAGACTTACTTCTCGACCTTCAAAGGGATGTATTTTACTGGTGACGGTGCGCGCCGTGATGAAGACGGCTATTACTGGATCACCGGTCGCGTTGATGATGTGCTCAATATATCAGGTCACCGAATGGGCACGGCTGAAGTTGAATCCGCCCTAGTCGCGTTCAATAAAATTGCCGAAGCAGCGATTGTCGGTGTCCCTCATGATATTAAAGGCCAGGCAATTTATGCCTATATTACCCTCAATGCTGGTGAGATCCCCAGTGCCGAACTGCATAAAGAAGTGAAAGAGTGGGTGCGCAAAGAAATCGGCCCGATTGCGACGCCAGATTTTATTCATTGGACGGATGCGCTCCCTAAAACGCGTTCCGGTAAAATCATGCGTCGTATTCTCCGTAAAATTGCCACAGGTGAAACCGGTAGCTTGGGCGATACGTCCACTCTCGCCGATCCGAGTGTGGTCGATAAACTCATCGCAGAAAAAGAAAGTGTGGTTTAAACATTCGATTGCTTAGCAACCTTTGCCGCCTACGGGCTGGCTTTTTTTTGTATTGATCCGCGCCAAACCGGCTTGGGTACGCAACTTTTCGACAGAATAAGGAGAAAGTGTGCTGATTAGACCAGTATTTTGCTGCGATTTGCGGTGAATTCTCTATAATTGACCTCACAAAGGACAAAATCGCATGCAGTGCACCATCACAACATGCGCACCGGCAGGAATTCACACTAAGCTGACACGATGTTAGCGAATAGGAGAAGTAAGCCTCAAGATGTCGACAAGAAACCACATTTTAGTCTTAAACGGCCCGAACCTTAACTTGCTCGGACGCCGTGAGCCTGAACACTATGGCTCTCAGACGCTCGCGCAAATAATGATAGCGTTAGAGGCCCAGGCCGTAGGATTAACGCTGACCCTTGAGCACTTTCAATCCAATAGTGAAGCTAACCTCATCGATAAAATCCATCAAGCCATGGAGAGCGTGGATTTTATCATTATTAATCCAGCCGCCTTAACGCACACCTCAATCGCATTACGCGATGCACTGCTTGGGGTCAATATTCCCTTTATTGAAGTGCATTTATCCAACGTTCACGCCCGCGAACCCTTCCGGCACCACTCCTATTTGTCGGATAAAGCGGTAGGCGTGATCAGTGGACTAGGGGCTGATGGTTACGAATTCGCTTTAACAGCCGCCGCACGCCATCTCGCGCTTGCGGCCAAGTAAAACAAAACATAAGAAGAGACGTATTATGGATATCCGTAAGATTAAAAAGCTGATCGAACTTGTTGAAGAATCAGGCATTTCCGAACTCGAGATTGCTGAGGGCGAAGAGTCAGTACGCATCAGTCGGGCAGCACCTGCACAAGCAGCCGCACCACAGTACGCACCACAATACGCGGCACCGGCTGCACCTGCAGCTGCACCTGCCCCAGAAGCGTCTGCTGCCGAGCCTGCAAGCGCACCACAACCAACGGGTCATCAAGTGCTATCGCCCATGGTCGGCACCTTCTATCGTGCACCAAGCCCTGAATCAGCGGCGTTTGTCGAAGTCGGCAGCCAAGTGAAGGAAGGCGACGCCCTGTGTATCGTTGAAGCGATGAAAATGATGAACCAAATCCAAGCCGATAAGAGCGGGGTGGTCAAAGCCATTCTGTGTGAAGATGGCCAGCCGATTGAATTCGACGAACCACTCGTGATCATCGAATAAGCGAGGGCGCATGTTAGATAAAATTGTAATTGCTAACCGTGGTGAAATTGCCCTGCGGATCTTGCGTGCTTGTAAAGAGCTCGGTATTAAAACCGTGGCTGTGCACTCCACAGCAGACCGCGATCTCAAGCATGTCTTGTTAGCCGATGAAACCGTCTGTATTGGCCCCGCGCCAAGCAATCAGAGCTACCTGAACATTCCTCGCATTATCAGTGCGGCTGAAATCACCGGTGCGTGGCGATTCACCCCGGTTACGGCTTCTTGTCAGAAAATGCGGATTTCGCCGAGCAGGTCGAACGCTCTGGTTTTGTGTTTGTCGGCCCAAGAGCGGAAACGATTCGTTTAATGGGCGACAAAGTTTCTGCAATAGAGTCGATGAAAAAAGCCGGCGTACCTTGTGTGCCCGGTTCAGATGGCCCTCTCGGTGGCGATCAAGAGAAAAATAAAGCGATTGCCAAGCGTATCGGGTATCCCGTCATTATCAAAGCGTCTGGCGGCGGCGGTGGCCGTGGTATGCGTGTAGTGCGCGCCGAGTCAGAACTAATTGACGCCATTGCTATGACGCGCTCTGAAGCAAAGTCTGCGTTCAGCAACGACATGGTTTACATGGAAAAATTCCTTGAAAACCCACGCCATGTTGAAGTGCAGATCCTCGCCGACGGTCAAGGTGGTGCCATTCATCTAGGTGAACGTGATTGCTCAATGCAACGCCGCCATCAAAAAGTGGTCGAAGAAGCCCCTGCGCCAGGGATCACTGCAGAAATGCGTAAGTTCATTGGTGAACGTTGCTGCCGAGCGTGTGTTGAAATTGGCTATCGCGGCGCCGGCACCTTTGAATTTTTGTATGAAAACGGCGAGTTCTTCTTTATCGAGATGAATACCCGTATTCAAGTTGAGCACCCTGTGACTGAAATGGTCACGGGTATCGACTTGGTCAAAGAGCAACTGCGAATCGCGGCCGGCCAGCCGCTGTCGTTCACCCAAGACGATATTCAAATTCGTGGTCATGCGGTCGAGTGTCGGATCAACGCGGAAGATCCAGAGCGCTTTATTCCCAGCCCGGGCCAAATTAAACGCTTTCACTCACCGGGTGGGATGGGCGTACGTTGGGAGTCCCATGTTTATGCAGGCTACCACGTTCCCCCTCACTATGACTCCATGGTCGGTAAGCTCATTTGCTATGGGGAAAACCGCGACGTTGCGATTGCGCGGATGCGAAATGCGCTCGCAGAAACCGTAATCGACGGGATAAAAACCAATATCCCACTCCAGATCGACATTATGAATGATGAACACTTCCAACGCGGTGGCGCCAACATTCACTACCTCGAGAAAAAGCTCGGTTTGTCATAACCAGAGCCTGGCACGATAAATAGACGCCAAGCGGCTTGCATACTTGTAAGCCGCTTTTGTTTGCAGCATGCACCGTGTTGATCTGGTAAAATCTTCAATACTTCTTACCCCAACGCGAGATTCACCATGCCTTGGATCCAACTCAAACTAAACGCCAACGCCGACAATGCTGAAGCACTCGGCGACTTGTTAATGGAAGAAACAGGCGCGCTGTCTGTAACCTTCTTAGATGCCAAAGACACGCCGGTTTTTGAACCCTTACCCGGCGAAACCCGGCTTGTGGGGCGAAACAGACATCATGGCTTTGTATGATGCACAAGCCGATATGGACACCGTATTAGCGGTATTAAACGCGAGCCCATTGCTGGCTGATAACTTTATCCACAAAGTCGAGCAGCTAGAAGACAAAGACTGGGAACGCGCATGGATGGATAATTTCAAGCCGATTCAATTTGGTGAGCGGTTATGGATCTGTCCGACCTGGTGTGAAGTGCCTGATGACAATGCAGTGAACGTGATGCTGGATCCTGGCCTCGCATTTGGCACCGGCTCGCACCCAACCACGGCCCTTTGTTTGGAGTGGCTTGATAGCTTGGATCTCAACGGAAAAACCGTGATTGATTTTGGCTGCGGCTCGGGCATTCTTGCTATTGCTGCCATTAAGCTGGGAGCCACGCGCGTGATCGGATTGGATTATCGA
>NZ_AQOD01000028.1 GCF_000513715.1 Salinivibrio socompensis S35 | reverse complement strand
TACACTAACCCAGCAAAGACCAATAAAATGGCAACGATGGCACGAAGCAGGCGGTTACGGAGCTCCATCAGATGACTGATGAGTGGCTGAGAATCGTTTACAGAAGACATAGTGGCTTGTTCATCAAGGACATAAGGCGTCGCTCTTTATCACTTATCGGTCAACGAGGTGGACGACGTGTTGGTGTTGGTGGCCGTGTCCGGGTCATCGGTGTTACGCGCTGAAGCGGTCGAGGAAGACGCATAAGGATGCTGTACATCGGCGGCTCGCTGTCGCAATGTCTCTACCGATTCTTGCAGCTCCGGGGAGAGATCTTTCATCCCAGCTTGCTCAGCTTTGTGCAAATTGTCTTGCAGCTCTTTGATCTTGAGCTCTTGCTCCAGCTCATCCCGGACCGACCCTGCCATGCGCTTGGCCGCGCCCACCCAACGTGACACATTACGTATCGCAACGGGCAGTCGTTCTGGGCCCAATACCACCAAGCCAATCACGCCGATCAGCACCAGTTCCCAGAAACCAATATCAAACACGGCTTATACCTGCTCTTTGTCTTTTTGCGTTTTTTCGCTTTTCGACGCTTCAGCACGCTCATCAAGCGACGGTGATTCAAAGTCAGCATCTTTGTCACCGCGCTTTTCCTCGTCGTCATGCATCGCTTTTTTAAAGCCTTTTACTGCCGAGCCCAAATCACCGCCCATGTTGCGTAACTTTTTGGTGCCAAACAATAACACTACGATGACGGCAATGATCAGCAGCTGCCAAATACTAATTCCACCCATACCGGTTCCCTTTACTCCGTTTGATTAATCTTATGTGCGCCGCAGTGTAACTGCTATTTATTACAGGTTTTATTACAAAGTCGCCACCCCCACAACCAGAAGATGACCGCTCCTGATGCCGCAATGCCCGGCAGTGTATCGATCCGATTGGCATACAAGATGGTCGCGGTCAGTAATAAGGTGGCGCCAATACCCAACAGATAAGTGGCACGTGAATGGCGCCTCTTAGTCTGCAAATAGCCTTGATAATAGGTGTCTAACCGCTGATTAACTTGTCGCCCCTGGCGTAAGCCGTCGTAAATCAGCTCAGGAATTTCTGGCAGTTTTTCGGCCCAAAACGGTGCTTTTTCTTTGACCGCCGCCCATACCGCTTGCGGTCCGACTTGCTGTTTCATCCACGACTCTAAAAAAGGCTTCGCGGTGGTCCATAAGTCTAGCTGCGGATAGAGCTGACGTCCTAGCCCTTCAATATACAGCAATGTTTTTTGCAGTAAGACCAGCTGTGGTTGCACTTCCATATTAAAGCGGCGTGCCGTGTTGAAGAGGTTTAATAACACGTTACCGAACGAAATTTCACACAGCGGCTTTTCGAAAATCGGCTCGCACACGGTACGAATGGCAAATTCGAAATCATCCACATCGGTGTCATGCGGCACCCAGCCTGAATCGACATGCAGCTCGGCTACTTTGCGGTAGTCGCGATTAAAAAAGGCAATAAAGTTTTCCGCCAGATAACGCTTATCATCACGGTTTAAGGTGCCAACAATACCGCAATCCAGCCCAATCCACTGCGGGTCGTGCGGGTGTTCATACGACACAAATACGTTGCCTGGGTGCATATCCGCATGGAAAAAGCTATCGCGGAATACCTGAGTGAAAAACACTTCAACGCCACGCTCCGCAAGCAGCTTCATGTCTGTACCGTTCGCCTCAAGTGCGTCGATATCTGACACTTGAATGCCGTAGATACGTTCAGACACCATCACGTCTTTGCGACAATAGTCACTAAACACTTCGGGCACATACAAGGCTTGGTCGTTTTCAAAATTACGACGCAGTTGAATGGTATTCGCCGCTTCGCGCATCAAATCCAGTTCATCAAGCAAGGTTTTTTCATATTCGCGGATCACTTCTACCGGCTTTAAACGGCGCGCATCAGGGAGAAAACGCGCCACCAGCCGTGCCACTCGATACATCAGGCGCAAGTCGGCCTGAATGACCGGCAAGATATCGGGACGGATCACCTTAATGACCACTTCGCGACCATTTTCTTTTAAGGTCGCAGTATGGACTTGAGCGATGGATGCGGAGGCTAATGGGTTGGGCTCAAAATCACTGAACCAGGTTTCCAACGGCCCACCCAGTGACGCTTCAATTTGGGTTTTTGCTTTATGGCCATCAAACGGGGCCACTTTGTCTTGCAACTGGGCGAGCTGATTGGCGATATGCGCGGGAAAAAGATCGCGACGCGTCGACATCATTTGCCCGAACTTGACCCATACTGGCCCCAAGCTTTGCATGGCTAAGCGCAAACGCTCGCCCACCGGTTTGTCTGGGTGTTGGTTTTTAAGCCAAAATAGCGACTGACGTCCAAGATGGGCTAACCGCGTCAACGGCTGCCTGGGCAGCAGGGCATCAATGCCGTACAACAATAAGGTGCGAATAATAAAATACAGGCGACGAATCTCACTGAGTGTCATGCGGACTCCATCCGTTCAACTAACTGCTTAACCTTGGCTTCCAACCGCGCCGCATCACTGCGCAGTTCGTCCACTTGATCACTGTATGCCGCCACTTCTAATGGCCCCGGCGCGAGACGCCACTCTTCGGTGATCACCTCTCCTGCATAGCGCTGTTGACGCTGTGTCAGTTGCTGTAACTGCAGCCAACGCTGCTGAGCATGGCTAACGAGGGTATGGGCAACCACATCCCCGGTATAAGGTGACAGCCATTCGGCAACATCAAATTGGATCCCACTGAGCAGTTGCGAGAACTGCTGAGCGACATCCATATCACCATCGAGCATCAATTTATCCGCTTTGATTAACGCGGTAAGGTTGGCTTTTTGCTGCAATTGCGGCAGCGCAGACAGCGAGAGGGATAACGCACAATCTAGCTCACCTTCGTAATGGCTCAATACGTCAATCTGCTGGCCAAAGACAAAAATCCACTGCCGATTAAACTCTTGCAGCGTGACACCAATGGTGCGCCCTTTTAGTCGCGCAAGACGACGTTGGCTATCGGTATCTTTATTAATCACACCATTTAATGCGGTTTCTAGCCCTGCACACAAGAGAGAGTCAAACGCCATACCGGCTCCTTAGAATTTATACCCACGGTGCAGCGCGACAATGCCACCGGTGAGATTGTAATAGCTGGTTTGTTCAAAGCCGGCGTGTTCCATCATGCCTTTCAAAGTTTCTTGATCAGGGTGCATGCGAATTGATTCGGCAAGATAACGATAGCTATCGGGATCATTGACAATCAGCTGTCCCATCTTAGGTAAAATATGGAACGAATACGCGTCATACACTTTCGACAATGGCTTGGCCACCGGCTTAGAAAACTCTAACACCAGTAGGCGTCCTCCCGGTTTGAGCACACGAAACATCGAACGCAAGGCGGCATCTTTATCGGTGACATTGCGAAGCCCAAACGCAATGGTAATGCAGTCAAAGTGATCGTCAGGGAACGGTAGCGCCTCAGCATTGGCCTGCACATAATTCACGTTGCCGACAATGCCCTTATCGCGCAATTTGTCACGACCCACTTTAAGCATCGAGTTATTGATATCCGCGAGGACAACCTCGCCTTGCTCACCCACGATGCGTGAAAACTTGGCGGTCAAATCCCCGGTACCACCGGCTAAATCCAACACTTTTTGTCCTGGGCGTACACCACTGCAATCAATGGTGAAGCGCTTCCATATTCGATGAATGCCCATCGACATCACATCGTTCATCAAATCGTATTTGGCCGCGACCGAATCAAACACATTAGCCACAAGGCTTTCTTTTTCTTGGCGCTTAACTTGTTGGTAGCCAAAATCAATCGTTTCTTGGTCTTGGTGCGAATCTTTCTCTGTCATTGTATTCCCCTAACGTATTGGCCCCAGTTTACTTTATCGCCCATCCCGACTCCAAGCACGCGACCCAGTTTATTGTCATTCTTGCTGTGTGGTGCCAGGATCGGTTTGCTCAACATTGGCCGATTCTCCCGATCCGGGCTCCGTGGCAACACTGGCTAACGCCGGGCTAATATCTCGTTTAACCTCAACCCCTAGCGCTTTAAAGCTCTCCGCTTGGCGCAGAATATTGCCGCGCCCCTGGCTGAGTTTATTCAGCGCACCTTGATAGCTGTCACTGGCTTTGCCCAGCGCACTGCCTAACGCTTCCATGTCGTTGACAAATAATCGCACCTTGTCGTACAGCTTACTCGCCTTTTCAGCGATCTGTTTGGCGTTTTGATTTTGATACTCATAGCGCCATAAGTTATTAATAGTACGAAGGGCCACTAATAAAGTGGTCGGACTGACCAACATAATATTGTTATCCATCGCATCCCGAATCAGGCTCGCATCTGCTTCAACGGCAACCTGAAACGCTGGCTCCACGGGAATAAACATCAGTACGTAGTCCAGTGAGCGCACACCATGGAGCTGATGATAATCTTTCCGGCCTAACCCACGAATATGCTGACGAATCGCCTGAACGTGTTCTTTCAGCGCGGCATCTTGCTCAACCAATGTCTCCGCGTTGTAATAGCGTTCATACGCGACCAAGGCCATTTTGGCATCAACCACCACATCTTTTTCTTGCGGCAGTTTCACCACCACGTCGGGCTGATAGCGCTTACCTTGCTCATTTTCAAAGCTGACTTGGGTTTGATACTCACGCCCTTCTCGCAAGCCTGACTCTTCTAAGATGCGCGCCAATACCACCTCGCCCCAGTTGCCCTGCTGCTTATTATCGCCTTTCAAGGCCTGCGTGAGGTTGTGTGCCTCTTGAGTCATATCCGCATTGAGTTGCTGGAGATTTTTGATTTCATGAATCAGGGTATGCCGCTCTTTTGCTTGTTCACCAAAACTATCGGTGACTTGCTTCTTAAATCCTTCCAACTGCGATTTCAGTGGTCCAAGCAAGTTTTCTAAGCTCATTTTATTTTGCTCATCCACGGACTGAACTTTTTGCTCAAACACCTGATTAGCAAGTTGTTCAAACTGGGTGCGTAATCGCTCCTCGGCATTTTCTAGCAGCGCGTGTTTTTCCTTTGCTGCATTTAACTGCTGCTCTGCACTGGCTTTGACTTCTCGAAGCTCGGCCAACAGTTCAGATTTTTCCTCACGTACGGTATCTAATTTATCGCTTAAATCGTGATTGTGCTGACGCAGTTGCTCCAATTGACGCAGCTTCTCGCTTGCAGACGTTAATTTGCCATAATACTGGCGTAACTCTTGGGTCAAACGATCGCGCTCGACATCCAAGCCATCTAACTCGTGCTGCTGTTGCTCGAGTTGCTGCTGCAATTGTTGTTGTTGCATGTCAGCACTGGTTTGTTGCTGCGTATATTGCGTTTCATACCATTGCTGGTATTGAGCAACAACACGTCGGTGTAGGCCATAACCGAGTCCAAGGGCACTGACKGCGCCAAAAAAAAGGTGAGAATAGGTAAAGCGGAGAATGACAAGCCATCAAGCATAAAACGTTCTCTATTGTGCGGTCATTGGTGTCAGCAAAGGCTAATGGGATACTGGATAGATGTCCAGTCTATCTCGGTCAGTCGCAATGGCGTAGACTGCCTGGAATCACAGGCACCACGGCAAGGAAGCAATATGGATAACGAGCGCAAGGCACTGATCTTTGCTTTATCGGCTGTGCTGCTCTGGTCAACGGTAGCAACCGCATTCAAAATCACTTTGAGCTATATGACACCGATTCAAATGTTAGCCGCGGCCAGCGTGGTGTCAGTGGTGATTTTAACCGTTATTGCCGCTGTGCAAGGAAAGCTTCACGCGCTGTGGCCAACCTTTCGGCGTCGACCCGGTTATTATTGTTTGTTAGGGATGATTAACCCGTTCATTTACTACTTGGTGCTGTTCAAAGCCTACGATCTGCTACCGGCCTCCTTGGCGCAGCCTTTAAATTACAGCTGGGCCATCACGCTCACATTAATGGCAGCATTGTTTTTAGGGCAAACCATTCGTCGCCAAGATTGGATTGCGGCGGCATTGGGCTATTTTGGCGTGGTGGTGATCGCTACGAAGGGCCAGCTTTTATCGCTACAGTTCGATAGCCCGCTTGGCATTGGCTTGGCGTTGCTCTCAACCTTACTGTGGGCAGGCTTTTGGGTCCTTAATACCAAAAACCCTGCGGATCCTGTACTCGGCATTTTACTCTGTTTTATTCTGTCATTGCCCCTGTCTTTACTATTAGCCGGATTAACCAGCTCATGGCAAGGGATCCCTTGGCAAGGATGGCTAGCAGTCAGTTACGTGGGGCTGTTCGAAATGGGGATAACCTTTATGCTGTGGCTAAGCGCGATGAAATATACCCAGAACACCTCTCGGATCAGTAATCTGATTTTTATTTCGCCCTTTATCTCTTTGGTGTTACTGGCCACCATTATTGGCGAGACCATCCATATTAGTACACTCGTCGGGCTGAGCTTTATTGTGGTTGGGTTACTGATTCAACAACGATCCCCCAAAAAGCATAAAAAATCTACCGCTAGCGCGTAATCCGTTTATGTGGGCGCCAATGCCGTCGACGGAGACCGGCGCCCGTTGCACGGCGCCCGTTGCACGACGCCCGTTGCACGGCGCCAATCAGCATTAACGTATTTTACGCTGGATCATATATTGATATAGCTCGTCAGCCGATAAGCCGTCTTGTTCCAAGCCTTGGGTAATTTCTTCGATGCGTTCAGCACGACGATCTTCAATCACCTGATTAAATTGATAAACCAGCTCGCGTAAATATTTGAGCGGCACTTGATGGGCGGCGCTACGGACACGCTCTTCACTTTGGCTGCCTAACTCTGCCAATAATTTACCAAACATGATTTTTTCCGGCGATTCCTCAAGTTGCTCAAGGACGCGCGCCATTTCGATTGTCGATAATGACATAGTGTATAACTGACCTTTGGATATAAAACGAAAAGGAATGAGCGTTAATTCGATTTGCTTAGTAAATATACTCTGAACCACGCACGTTTAGCAAAATAAAAAAACGCTGGCCGAGGCCAGCGAAAAGGGATGATGGGTTGTCGAGACCCCTGCGTTTTTCACGTCTTATTATTGTTTGCCAACTGATACGTTGTTTTATTGATTATTTAGCTTTTTACCGCTTTGGCATGCCATTGTTTTCCTTTCGGTGACCATAAAATAATCAGCCCAGGGACTAATAACCACATATGCACCGTCATCAAGTCACTAGCTGACAAGCCCAGACGCTGGGTTAAGCTGACTAATAGCCCCGCGCCACTCATTTGGAATAAACCCAGCAATGCTGCCGCTGTACCCGCGCGATCAGAAAATGGAGCCAACGCCGCCCCGGCTGACGCGCCCAATACCCAGGCAAACCCGAATGAAGAGGTGAAAATCGGCAACATAAAGGCCCAAGGTGCAGCAATGGGACTGAGCGCCAACATCAATCCGCCCGATCCCACCAGCATCATCAAGCCAATATTCAATGCTCGGCGGCTACCAAATTTTTGCATATAGCGCGGCCCCAGCATCGCCGCGGCAATATTTAATGCTGCGTTAGCGCCAAACCAAAAGGTGAAGCTATTCATTGAGATGCCATACCTGTCCATTAGCAGTACAGGTGCAGACGTCACGTAAGCGAGGATCACCGCCATCGCGAGCATGCAAAGGGTAATGTGGTAAGTAAAGGTCGGTACGCGAAGTACCTGCCAATAGCGGCGTAAGCTGAATAGACGCCCCGACGTGTCCGTATGAGAGGGCCGCGTCTCAGGTAAAAAGACAATAACCAGCACTAATCCGAGTACGGCATAACCAAGCATAAAAGTAAAATTGGCTCGCCAGTCAAAAATTTGAGTTAACCAGCTGCCTAAAAGCGGAGCTAAGGCCGGGACAAAACAAATAGCACCATTTAGGTAGCTAATCATATGCCCGCTTCGTTCGGCACCAAAGCGATCTCGGACGGCAGCAAAGGCACAAACGGAAGTTGCGCACGCGCCAAAGCCTTGCAGCAGACGTGCCACCAACATCATATCCATAGAGGTTGCTAACCATGCCATCAAAGAGCTAAGGCCATAAAGGGAAATACCAATAACCGCCACAGGTTTACGACCAAAGCGATCGGCTAACGGCCCCGCAAACAGCTGACCGAGACCTAAGCTAAACATAAACCAGGTCACCGTATCTTGAGCCAAGGTGGGACTCACATTAAAGTCACCCGCCATATGTGATAGTGCAGGTAGGTAAATATCAATCGCCATCGGGCTAAACAGCACCAGTAACACCATCAAGGCGACCAGTAAGCGATTTGATGTCGGTGAATCAGCGTGCGTCATTAGTTACTCCTCTATACAGGCACGCAGTATAGTGGCTTCAGGATATGAACCATAATGGTTTATAGTAAAAGCAGTTATTCCTATGGAGAATAGTTAGTATGGATTTAAGCCAGCTGCAACGCACCGATCTCAATTTATTAGTGTGCTTACTTGTGCTTTTGGAAGAGTGCAATGTCACCGGCACCGCTAAACGCCTGCATTTAAGCCAATCTGCGGTGAGTAAAAATCTGGCCCGGCTAAGAGAGCAATTTAACGATCCGCTTTTTACTCGAGCAGCCCACGGCCTAAAACCCACGGTCCGCGCGCAAACCTTGCAACCTAAATTACGCGCTTTGCTCAATGATATCGCGGCGATGACCGAGCCCGACCATTTTCAGCCACACTTGAGTGACCGCTGTTTTCGCTTTGCCCTCGTCGAAAGTGCCTACCCATTACTGTTGCCCCAATTTATTGGCGACATGTTAGAAGCCGCCCCATCGATCACTCTCAATACCGCGGCTTGGGATCAAACCACTTTTGATGGTCTCGCCCGTGGCAATATCGACTTTGGTATTACCGGCAAAGATTTAAATCCCGCTGATGCCATGCTGACGCTTATGCCGCCAAAGGGCGTGCGCTACCAAGAACTTTGTCAAGATCATCAGTGTGTGCTGATGCGCGCTGATCATCCTGCGCTCAAGGGGCCGTGGGATGAGGCGCGTTACCTTGGACTGCGACATGTACAGGTGAAATGTGATGGAAATGATCGTTGGCTGTTGGACTATAAACTGGCAGAGCGTAATATTGAGCGTGACATTGCCATGTACGTGCCAGATTTTAACAGTGCGGCGAGCCTGTGTACCTATACCGACCTGGTGTTTACCTCACCAAGCCAGTTTGCGCATTATATTGCCGCGTCGCTCAATTTGGTGGTGCGGCCGTTACCGACGCCAATCCCACCGATGGCATACACCTTGTTTTGGCATCAAAATCAAGAAAATGACCCAGGGCATCAATGGCTGAAAGATTTAATCATCTCGCGCTGTCAGCAGTTTAGTCCGGCGAAATTGCAGCCTATCGCCCATCGCGCTAGGGTCTAACCCACTGGCTTTTCACGCGTGGCCGAACATGGCGAGTTCACCTAATACAAAGAAGGAAGAATAATGGACGCGACTCTTACCAAGCGTATTGAACAGCTCAGACACTGGCTGGCTCAACACGACTATGACGCCCTACTCATCCCCCATGAAGACGAATACCTCGGCGAGTATGTGCCTGAGCACAACGAGCGCCTCCATTGGGCTACTGGATTTACCGGCTCCGCAGGGGCTGCCGTAATCACCCGCGACAAGGCGGCGATTTTTGTTGATGGCCGCTATGTGGTTCAAGTCCGTAAACAAGTGCCTGCAGGCCTGTTTGACTACTGCCATCTAATTGATGAGCACCGGTGCAATGGGCCCAGCAACAATTACCAAAAGGGGCCAAGCTTGCTATCGATGCTCGCATGCATAGCGCTGCGTGGTACAAATGCACGCAACGTGCTCTGGATGGGGCTTTGGCGCTGGTGAGCGTTGAACAAAACCCAATTGAAAGCTTGTGGGACGATCGCCCCGCCCCGCTTAATAGCCCCGCCATTTTACTGGGTGAAGAGAAAACCGGACGCGCCAGCTTGGACAAACGTCAAACTATTGGCCAACTGCTGGCCGATCAGAATCTTGATGCCGCGGTACTCACTCAACCAGATGCTGTGTGTTGGCTACTCAATATCCGTGGCCGCGATATCCCACGTTTGCCCGTGGTGCTGACCCAAGCAATCATCAAGCAATCCGGTGATGTGACGGTGTTTATCGACCCCGCCCGTCTGCCCGAAGGCTTTGCTGCTCACGTAGGCCAAGGCGTGAGCGTCGCGCACCCAGACAGCATGGTTGATGCCCTGCAAGCGCTGCATGGTCAACGTGTATTGGTCGACCCAAACGGTGCCAATGCGTGGACACTGGACACTCTCCAACAAGCGCAAGTCACCGTCGTGGAAGCGCAAGACCCGTGTGCGCTTGAAAAGGCGGCCAAGAACCCGCAAGAAATCGCCGGCATGCAAGCCTGTCACGTGCGCGATGGGGTTGCCGTGACTCGCTTTTTGGCCTGGTTTGACCGTCAAGTCGACGCAGGTGAACGCCTGATGAAGCCGTGCTCGCAGACACCCTGTATCAATTCCGCCAACAAGATGATCAGCTGGTCGACTTAAGCTTTGATACCATTTCCGCCGCCGGTGGCAATGCCGCCATGTGTCACTATAACCACAACAATCAGCCCAAGCCGAGCGTGATTGAAAGCAATAACGTCTACTTGGTCGACTCAGGCGGCCAATACTATGACGGCACCACCGACATTACCCGTACCGTGCCGGTGGGCGAGTGCAGCGCTGAGGTCAAAAAGGCCTTTACGCTGGTGCTTAAAGGACATATCGCGCTGGCTACCGCGCTGTTCCCGAAAGGGACATCAGGCAGCCAGCTTGATGCCTTAGCGCGCCAATATTTGTGGCAACACGGCTATGATTTTGACCATGGCACCGGTCACGGTGTGGGGCATTTCTTGGACGTGCACGAAGGTCCGCAGCGCATTTCTAAAGCGCCCAACAGCGTCGCGCTATTGCCGGGCATGGTGGTGTCAAACGAGCCGGGCTACTATCGCGCCGAGGCGTTTGGGATCCGGATTGAAAACCTCGAATTGATTGAAGAAAAGCCCACTGAGGGCGACATGACGATGCTCGGGTTTGCTTCACTCACGCGTGCGCCGATCGATCGTCGTTTGGTCGATGTCAGCTTACTCAGCGAGGCGGAGATCCAGTGGTGGAATCGCTATCATCAAACCGTGTGGGATGAAGTTAGCCCCCATTTAGATGATCAAGACCAGGCTTGGTTAAAACAAGCGACCGCGCCGCTAAGCCGTTAAGCCGCGTCTTATCCGAGTGTGAAAAGATGCGGGTGTGAAAAGATGAAAAGCGTCCAGTTGGACGCTTTTTTATTCCCCTTTCAGGCTTTCTCAACCGCTTTGGGCGAAAAACCGCGCAAGGTGGTATTGCCAATGCAAATCACTGGGACACCCCGCGAGCCTGTTGCCGCCAGCAGCTTCTTGCCTTTGGGCGTAGCCGTATCGACAACACGATAACGTAGCCCTTTTTTATCCAAGTAAGCTTTGGCCGCCTCACAGTGCGGACAGCGCGGGCCCACATATACAGTAATACGTTTCATGCCCGCATTGTCGCTAACCCGCTGCCGTTTGTGAAGCCATTTGCGCCTGACGCGCGATATCGTAGATGTTATCCCAATCTTTCCATACCACCTCAAAACCGAGGGCACGAACGCTGGTGGCCACCTCTGCCGCACTGCGCTCATCACTGATGGCAAACTGCTCCAGTTGTGGCTCAGGGTTGGCATAACCGCCCGGTTGGGTTTTTGACGCCGCGGATAAGCTCGTGACCCCAAGCGGTAACACATTGTCGCGAAAGTGGGGTGACTCTCGCGTCGACAGCGACAGTTCCACCTGCGGATTCCACAATCGGTAGGCGCAAATCAGCTGAACCAGCTGCTTGTCGGTCATCACCGATTTCGGCTGCAAGGTGCCCGCGCAAGGGCGTAAGCGTGGAAAGGAAATCGAATAACGACTTTGCCAGTAGCGCTTTTCTAGGTAATCAAGGTGCTGGGCAGTAAAAAAGCTATCGGTACGCCAGTCCTCAAGGCCAATTAATGCGCCAAGGCCGATTTTATCGACCCCTGCTTGCGCCAATCTGTCTGGGGTTTGCAGTCGATAGTGAAAGTCGGCTTTATTCCCGCGCTTGTGGTGTTCCCCATAGGTTGGAGCGTGGTAGGTTTCTTGATACACCATCACCGCATCCACCCCCTTTGCCACCAAGGCGCGATAGGCCTCGATATCCAGCGGCTGAACCTCCATCGCCACATGATGAAAGTATCGCTTCACCACCGGTAAGGCGCGGAGAAAATAATCAAGCCCTACCTTGGTCTCATGCTCACCGGTCACCAAGAGCACACTGTCAAAGCCCATTTTTTTTATCGCTTCACACTCGGCAGCGATCTCGGCTTCATCCAGCGTGCGCCGTTTGATTCGGTTTTCCATCGAAAAACCGCAATAGGTACACACGTTGGCGCACAAATTGGAGAGATACAGCGGAATATAAAACCCCATGGTGTAGCCAAACCGCTGCCGCGTCAGCGCCGCAGATTGCTGAGCCATGGCCTCAAGGTAGGCTTCAGCGGCTGGGCTGATAAGGGCGGCGAAGTCGTCCAAATTGCGCGAGGGATTGGCCAGCGCCCGCTCCACATCAACACGCGTTTTGCTGTAAATCGACAGGCGAAGATGATCCCAATCGAGTGCCGCCCACCGCTCAGAAAAGCTCATGACGCCTCCTCGGTCTCGAGAAACGCGGTTAACGGACTGGACGCGTGGGCGTGATGTTGCGTGCCTGCGAGTCCAGCCAGGTACGCACCTCTTCCCCCCTCAACCGCTTGTTTAAACGCCACGCCCATGGCAATTGGATCGCCTGCTGTGGCAATCGCGGTATTGACCAACACCGCATCGGCACCGCGCTCCATGCTAGCGCCGCATCTGACGGCGCGCTATCCCAGCATCAATAATCACCGGCACTCGGGCTTGCTCGATAATGATGTCGAGAAACGCCATTGAGGCCAGTCCTTGGTTGGAACCAATCGGTGAACCAAGGGGCATCACCGCCGCGCACCCCACCTCTTCCAAACGCTTACACAGCACAGGATCGGCATGACAATATGGCAGCACCACAAAACCCTCATCCACAAGGGTTTTCGCCGCTTGAAGGGTCTCAATCGGGTCAGGCATTAAGTATTTAGGGTCGGGGTGAATTTCCAACTTCACCCAGCGCGTTCCCAATGCTTCTCGGGCAAGACGCGCGGCAAACACCGCTTCTTGCGCATTTTTAGCGCCCGATGTATTGGGCAACAGGCGCACACCTAGCTCGCGCAGCGGGGTTAAAATATCGTCTTGCACAGCATGAACATCCACTCGCTTTAGCGCCATGGTGACCAGTTCAGTGCCGCTGGCTGCTAGCGATTCGGCCATAGTCTCGCGACTGGCAAACTTGCCGGTGCCGGTTAACAGCCGAGATGAAAACGTCGTATCCGCAATAGTAAGCATAATTATCCTCCGGCAATCGCTTGAAAGACCGCCAAGCTATCGCCAGCAGTGAGTGACGTGGATGACCAAGCATCACGCGCAATAATGGTCTGATTCAGCGCGACGGCGACCGACTCGGTCGGCACCTTCATCTCCTCAATCAATTGTGCGACGGTCGTGGCATTCACCTCTGTGGGCGTGTCATTAATGATTAACTGCATCACTTACCTCCCGCTTTGGCTGACAAACCGCACAGTGCGGATGCACCGACAGCGAAAAGTGCTGCCATGTCATAGTTTGTCCATCAAACCGTGACAAGCGATTGGTCCCGACCGCCTGCCCTAATAACAGCTTTATTCCTTCCAGCGCTTGCGCGGTGGCCATCATGCCGACTACCGGCCCCATTACCCCGGCTTCTGCACAGCGCGTGGGTTCAGAAAGCGTCACATCCGCAAAGGCACACGCATAACACGCGCTATCCGGCTGATAAACCAATAACTGGCCTTGCCAACCGATCGCGGCCGCGCTCACCAACGGCGTGCTAGCCTGTACACAGGCTTGGTTAACCGCATGGCGGGTGGCTAGATTATCACTGCAATCGAGAACCACATCCGCCATCGCCACTTCTAACGCCAGCCGCTCACCTTCCAGATAGGCATTGATCGCGCGGCACTGGCAGTCTGGGTTCAGCGCGCCCAAGTTAGCGGCTAGCGCTGCGGCTTTATCAGTGCCGATTTGCGCGTCCCGATACGCCACCTGACGCGCCAAATTAGATAGCTCAATGTGGTCCGAATCAGCAATCGCTAACTGTCCCACGCCAGCACCTGCGAGGTAGAGGCCAGCGGTAGTTCCCAGCCCACCGGCACCGACCATCAACACACGCGCATTTTTAAGCGCCTGCTGTCCGCTCTCACCGACTTCTGGCAGCATGATTTGCCGGCTGTAGCGCAGGTATTCATTGTCCGATAGCATCACGCCCTCCTTGTTGATCAGATTGTCGATAAGTCGGCTCACTAAGACATTGGTTAAATGCCTCTATGCGCGCGGCTAAATCGGGCGCTTGTGTCACGGCACGCACCACCGCAATGGCATCCACGCCGGTGCGCCAGACTTCGGGGGCACGGTCAAGATCAATACCGCCAATCGCCACGGTCGGGAAGCGTCCATTCAGCGCGGCAACCTGCTCTGCCAACGCCGATGCCCCTTGCGGCGGCTCGGCGAGTTGTTTGGTGGTGGTGGGAAAAATATGGCCGATAGCAATATAGCTTGGCGAAAGATCAACCGCTGCGGCGAGCTGTTCAGGGCTGCGTGTCGACACGCCGAGGCGCACTCTTTGCCGAGCAAGCCGGTCAAGGTCCGCCTCTTGTAAGTCTTGTTGCCCCAGATGGACGCCATAGGCGCCTGCCTCAAGCGCGAGCTGCCAATGGTCGTTGATAAACACCTGCGCGTGGTGCACATTGCCTAACGCCACCGCACGCTGCACCCAGTAAGCCAACTGTGGGTGCTCCGCTTGCTTGACGCGCAGCTGCACGGTTTTAACACCCAGGCGGAGTAGGCGCTCCAGCAAATCCACGTCGTCGACCACCGGATATAATGGGCCTATGCCGTCTGACATAGGCGCAAACGGGGTCAGCTCATGATTCCACCTTATCGCTATCTTGCACCTCAGTGCCTTGTTGTGGCTGATGATGGGATTTTTGAAGGTAGAGCTCACTGCCCTTGTCACGAAACTCTTGCGATTTTTGCTGCATGCCCGCTAATGGGTCTTCCAGCATGGTGACATCAATCGCTTGACCCGCGGCGGCATAACCGTTTTCTTTGGCGTAGTCCCGCACTTCTTGGCTGATTTTCATGGAGCAGAACTTCGGCCCACACATCGAGCAAAAATGCGCGACCTTGCCTGATTCTTGGGGCAGGGTTTCGTCGTGATAAGCGCGTGCCGTAAAGGGGTCAAGCGCGAGGTTGAACTGATCTTCCCAGCGGAATTCAAAGCGCGCTTTGGAAATCGCGTTATCACGTACCTGCGCGCCCGGATGTCCTTTGGCTAGATCCGCAGCATGCGCGCAAAGCTTGTAAGTGATCATGCCCGTTTTGACATCTTCTTTGTTCGGCAAGCCCAAATGTTCTTTGGGGGTGACATAGCACAGCATGGCGCACCCAAACCAACCAATCATCGCCGCACCAATACCGGAGGTAATGTGGTCATACCCGGGCGCAATATCGGTAGTCAGCGGGCCTAAAGTATAGAAAGGCGCTTCATGACAATGAGTAAGCTGCTCATCCATGTTCTCTTTGATCATGTGCATGGGCACATGGCCGGGGCCTTCAATCATCACCTGCACATCGTATTCCCATGCCACCTTGGTGAGCTCGCCGAGAGTGCGTAATTCACTGAACTGGGCTTCGTCATTAGCGTCAGCCACCGAGCCGGGGCGCAATCCATCGCCCAGTGACAAAGACACGTCGTAAGCGGCACAAATTTCGCAAATTTCGCGGAAGTGGGTATACAGGAAGCTCTCTTGATGATAGGCCAAACACCATTTGGCAATAATCGAACCACCGCGTGAGACAATACCGGTCACACGATTAGCCGTCATTGGCACATAGTGCAAACGCACCCCAGCATGAATGGTGAAGTAATCCACCCCCTGCTCGGCTTGCTCAATCAAGGTATCGCGCATCACTTCCCAGGTGAGATCTTCGGCAACGCCGTTAACTTTTTCCAGTGCTTGGTACATAGGGACGGTACCAATCGGAACCGGGCTATTGCGCAAAATCCACTCGCGGGTTTCGTGAATATTACGCCCTGTCGACAGATCCATCACCGTATCCGCGCCCCAACGGGTCGCCCACACCAATTTTTCAGTTTCTTCTTCAATTGAGGAGCTCACTGCCGAGTTACCAATATTGGCATTCACTTTCACTAGAAAGTTACGCCCAATGATCATCGGCTCCGCTTCTGGGTGGTTAATGTTGGCAGGAATAATCGCACGCCCTTCGGCAACCTCTTGGCGCACAAATTCAGGGGTGATGTTTGATGGTAAATGCGCGCCAAAGCTTTCCCCTGGATGCTGGCGATTTAGCTGCTCTTCACGATACTGCTGGCGCCCCATGTTTCCCGGATAGCGATAAATTTCATCTCTGAGGTGATAATACCCTGGCGTGCGTAGTGAAGTTGGGTCACACATTGGTTAGGTTTCGCCCGACGGATAGGTGGTAAGGCGCTAAAGCGAAGATCATCTAAGGTTTCATCACTGAGGCGAGTATGCGCATAGTCTGAGCTCACCGCATCGAGGAACTCGGTATCGGCACGCTCATCGATCCAGAGTTTCCTTACGGGCGCTAAGCCTTGATAAATATCGATGTGGGTGTCTGGGTCGGTATAGGGTCCTGATGTGTCATAGACCCGAATGGATTCGTTCTCTTCGTACTGTGGGTTTTCTTTGCTACCGCCGACAAAGGTCGGGGAAAGGTGAATCTCTCGCATACCCACTCGAAGATCCGGGCGGCTTCCTTCTACATAGGTCTTTGCTGAGCTAGGATACGCTTCGGCAGAGAGGGAATCGATAAAGGATTTGGCCTCAAGACGGGCCTGTTTACGGGTCGACATAGCATTACTCCGGTGTTCATTATGGGAATTAATGCTTGCCGGAAAACGCTGAATTTGAGATGTGAGCAAAATGGCAGACGGGTTACGTCTGTGATCTGAAGCATCTCTTGTTCCCTTCGCTGGTCTTAACCAGATCAGGTTCAACGGATCCCACTTTATGTGGTCTCAGCCAATTGGCACTCCGACAAGTTCAACCTCAGTATAAGAAATCACCGCCGCAACAACAAGCGACGTAATAGGATGTTTTTCACTTATCCAGTGATGCGCCCCAGCAGCCAGGCTCCCATCGCCGCCGCACCCAGGCACAACGCGAGATTCAGCCCAACGTTGAGCAAGGCTTTCACCGTCTCACCATGCTGGAACAGCATCAAGGTATCCACAGAGAAAGTCGAGAAGGTGGTAAAGGCGCCTAAAAAACCAATGGACAATGAGCTGACGCCAAGGCACAGGCGCGATCAATTCTTGGCTCATGGCTGCTAAAAAGACGCCCATCGCTAATGAGCCCAGCACATTGACCATCAAGGTCCCGTACGGGAATCCACGGCCAAGTACGGCTACGCTCCACTCTGAGACTAAAAAGCGCGATGAAGCCCCTAATGCACCACCAAGCCCGACCCATAATATGCTAATCACTGGGTGCTCCTTTCGATCGAT
>NZ_AQOD01000027.1 GCF_000513715.1 Salinivibrio socompensis S35 | reverse complement strand
GATACCCGAGCCAATCGTACTTTACCTGCACAGGCGTCGGGTACGCTGATGCCCGATTGAGGCTGGAGGTCCACTTTCGCGACGAGTTTTTTGGGCTCATTGAATGCGGTATACGTGGTGTATTTAGTACCGTGTTCAGTAGGGGCGGTTTGCCAGTAACCCGTCATGCCTTCCTGCTGGGTCTCGGCCAATAGAAACTTGCACCCCACCGTTTTGCTAAATACCTTGTCCGAGCTGGCAATCTCAAAACAGTATTCGTATTTGAGAGGCGGCGGCTCGTTGGAGCGGTCAGGTTTTACCGGCTCAGGCACATAGGTGTCTTCGATATTGGTTGCCGCATGCGCACTGTGACTAGCACCGCCGGAGCCACTCGCGCTACCAACCGCACCGCCAGACTGATTGGCTCGGGCGGCAAGCGCTGAACGCATTTGTGGTGAGAGGGTCGTTTCAGTATCTGGCGAGAGAGACCAGATCCTATTCACGCTGTCATGCACCATCGCTGGGCGCGCTGGCGTATCAGTCAATAGTGCGACTTCACCACTACTCAGCGTTTCTTTAAATTGTGAAACGCTCACCCCATCGGGCATCACATTACCAAGGTCACGCTCATTCAGCGCCTCAATATCGCCCTCTACTTGACCGAACTCATAGGCCATGAGTTCAGTCAGTCTAACGAGTTTATACCCCACCGCATTGTCCGCCAGCCAATAATCATGGCGATGTATTCTACGCAATAGGCCAGATTTTTGGATAGGTTTGTTGTCATCGTTAGGTGAGCACTGGCTGAAGTGTGAAGTGCGTGCAAGAACGGATAACAGGAATAATCTCTCCCGCAGATTGCAACGTGGTGCAGTCCACCATGGAGGTTAAAATTGACGCTGATCGTGACAGGCGCCCGTTGGCATAGTGCATTATTGTTGACATCTTACCGGGGCTTGTGTCACCTACGCCAATGGAATCATCTGACGGCTTTACGCTCTTCCCGTATTTCGTAAGCGAAGCACTCTGTATTCAAAAATCCTGGATATCGCGTAGGTCGGCATAAGCGCCTTCTCGATCGCGCAAGCTTGGGGTGATTTCCGCCGCGCGCCCGTTGCCCGGCGCGGTGGTTAACGTTAAGTCCGATCGTAACAGGCGTCCAGGCAGCGTTTGCGTCATCATCTTGATCTACTCCCCAAAAAACTGCTTAATTGCGGTGATCATGCCTTGAGTGAGTTGGTGAAGTTGGTCGTCGCGGATGCAGTAGGGTGGCATCACATACACCAGTTTGCCGAAGGGGCGAACCCAAATGCCTTGGGCGGTCATTAAGGCTGAATATCGGCTAGATTCACCGGATCGGTCAGTTCTATCACGCCAATCGCGCCAAGTACGCGAACATCTGCCACACACTCCAGGGCGCGAGCAGGCGCTAAGCCTGTTTTCAGCTGTTGCTCGATATGCGCAACCGTCAGCGGCCAGTCACTTTCCAGCAAGGTATCAATGCTGGCGCAGGCCACAGCGCAGGCGAGTGGATTGCCCATAAAAGTGGGGCCGTGCATAAAACAGCCTGCATCACCGCTACAGACCGTATCGGCCACATGGCGGGTGGTTAGCGTGGCGGCCAAGGTCATGTAGCCGCCAGTCAGTGCTTTACCGACGCACATGATATCTGGCTGATCCCAGCATGGTCACAGGCAAATAGCTTACCGGTGCGGCCAAAGCCAGTCGCAATTTCATCCACAATCAGTAGCACGTCAAACTCGTCGCACAAAGCACGCACTTGACGCAGGTATTCGGGATGATAAAAGCGCATACCACCTGCGCCTTGCACGATGGGCTCTAAAATCACCGCGGCCAGTTGGTCATGGTGGGTGGAGAGTGCTTCGCGCATGGGCTGTATGTCGTTAGGATCCCACTCACCGTCAAAGCAGCTTTGTGGCGACGGCACAAAGTGATGCTGAGGCAGAAACCCTTTGTAGAGTTTGTGCATCGAATTATCAGGATCCGTCACCGACATGGCGGCGAACGTGTCGCCATGATAGCCATGACGCAAGGTTAAAAACTGCGCGCGCGATTCGCCGCGTCCCTGCCAATATTGCATCGCCATTTTAAGCGCTACTTCTACTGATACCGATCCTGAATCGGCCAAAAAGACTTGCGTGAGCGGGGCGGGTGAATGCGCGACCAAGCGTTCGCAAAGCGATACCGCGGGCTGGTGGGTGAGGCCGCCAAACATCACATGCGACATTTTATCGATTTGCTGATGCGCCGCCGCATTCAAAGCAGGGTGGTTGTAGCCATGAATCGCCGCCCACCAGGATGACATGCCATCAATTAGAACCGTCCCGTCCTCAAGATACAGCTCGGCACCGCTTGCGTGTGAGACAGGCAAGCAAGGCAAAGGATCGAGGGTTGAGGTGTAGGGATGCCAAATATGGTCGCGATCAAAGTGTGTGTTTGTGCTCATAAATAAATCAGATGTAAACCAGCGTGATTCCGTTGTGTTGACAGGTTAACGTCTGTGGGTAGACTAGCCAAGCATTAAAACGACAACAACGGGGAAAACCGCGTGGAAATCAGACACAACTGGACCGCACAAGACGTGCAAGCATTGTTCGATAAACCCTTTATGGATCTATTGTTTGAAGCGCAGCAAGTGCATCGTGAATATCATCCCGCCAACCAAGTGCAAGTGAGCACGCTGTTATCGATAAAAACCGGCGCGTGTCCAGAAGATTGCAAATACTGCCCGCAAAGCGCGCGGTATCGTACCGATGTTGAAAAAGAACGCCTGATGGAAGTTGAGCAGGTGCTAGAAGCGGCGCACAAAGCCAAAGCCTCAGGCGCGACACGCTTCTGCATGGGCGCGGCTTGGAAAAACCCCAAGCAACGCGACATGCCATACCTGCTCGATATGATCCAAGGGGTGAAAGGCTTAGGGTTAGAAACCTGCATGACACTGGGCATGTTGGATGACGAGCAAGCAAAAACGCTCTCTGAAGCGGGGCTGGATTACTACAACCATAACCTCGATACCTCGCCTGAGTTTTACGGCAACGTCATCACCACGCGTACCTATCAAGAGCGGCTCGACACCTTGTCCAACGTGCGAGAGGCAGGGATGAAAGTGTGTTCAGGCGGTATTATTGGCCTAGGGGAAAGCACGCGTGATCGCGCCGGTTTGTTGATGGAGCTGGCAAATATGCCGGCGCACCCAGAAAGCGTGCCAATCAATATGCTGGTCAAAGTAAAAGGCACACCGCTTGAGAACGTCGATGATGTCGACCCGTTCGATTTTGTCCGCATTATCGCGGTGGCGCGGATCATGATGCCCAAATCGGCGGTACGGCTCTCAGCGGGTCGTGAAGACATGAATGAGCAAATGCAAACATCTATGACTTTATGGCCGGGGCGAACTCGATCTTCTACGGCTGTAAGCTGTTGACCACACCAAACCCCGATGAAGATGCGGATATGCAGTTATTTAAAAAGCTGGGTATTAATCGTGAAGCGGTCAGCCAAAAGCCCGATCAAGTCACTGAGCACGACTTACTTGAGCAAGTGGCAGAGCGAGTGGCATCGCGCCCGCAAGAGGGTGATTTGTTCTACGATGCCAGTGTCTAAGCACGATGACTGATACAACATCAGCCCTGCTTCGTCGTTATCACGGCGAACTGGCGACGCGACAGCAACACGGCTTATGGCGGCAAAGTAGTGACAATGCCGTCGCCGAGTCATGGCGCAACTTTGCCGGTAATGATTATTTGGGCCTTGCGCAAGACCCGCGGCTGGTGAAAAAGGCGCAGCAGCACCTTGAACGTTGGGGTGTGGGCGCGACGGCGTCGCCGGTGGTGTCTGGTTTCACTGCCGCGCATCAATCTCTTTGTGACCAGCTGTGCGACTGGCTCGGTTACCCGCAAGCGATATTGTTTAACAGTGGTTTTGCCGCTAATCAGGCCTTGCTCTTTACGCTGTTAGGTAAAGACGATGCCTTGTTTCAAGACAAGCTCAACCATGCCTCCTTGATTGAGGCTGGCGTATTGAGCCCTGCCACGCAGCGCCGTTTTCGTCATAACGACATGGCACACCTTCGCCAACTGCTCGCGAAGCAAACCCAGTCTTCCGCATCGCTGATTGTCTCGGAAGGGGTATTCAGCATGGATGGCGATGTGTCGCCAACCGAAAGTCTTGCCACGATTGCCAACCAATCGGGCGCGCTCTGGGCTTTGGATGACGCGCATGGGATTGGCGTGTTAGGGCAAGAAGGCGAGGGCAGTATTAGTCGTGGTGCGCGGCCAGATATTTTAATCGTGACGTTTGGAAAAGCCTTGGGCGTTGCAGGGGCGGCAGTGCTGGCTTCTCCCACCATTATTGATTATTTGCGCCAGTTTGCTCGCCATTATGTGTATTCGACCGCTATGCCACCTGCGCAAGCGGCACTCATCGAGGATGCTATTCGGTTGGCACGAACAGAGCACTGGCGGCGAGAAACACTCAGCGCCCATGGCGAACAGTTAGCGCAAGGCCTCCGCGACTGGTTAGAGACGACGTCTACTTTCGAACCGCACGTTGGCAATAGGCAGCCCTTCCCTCAATTGCTCGCGACGCCTAGCCCCATTAAACCGCTGATTATCGGTGATTTAGCCGCGTTACAGCAGGTGAATCAGGCTATGATGAAGGCGCATATTCGGGTGGGGGCGATTCGGCCACCGACCATACCTGCTAACACCGCACGCCTGCGGATCAGCCTGTCGGCACAGCATCAAAAAACAGATATCACCGCACTGATTGAGGCGCTTAAGCCGGTATTAGCGAGCGATAAAGCGTGCGAGGTGACGCCATGACCGTCGCCGATAAACAGGCAATTGCCCGTGCGTTTGGTCGAGCCGCGCCCCATTATGATGACAGTGCGACGCTGCAGCGCCGTGTCGGCCATCGATTAATGGCATTGGCTGAGTCAGAGCGGAAAGCTATCCATCTCGACACCGTCTTAGACGTCGGCTGTGGCACCGGCTATTTTACCCAGCAGTGGATGACTCACGCCAAGACAGTGATTGGACTGGATCTCAGCGTCCCCATGCTTGCGACGGCAAAAGCGCGCTGCGGGGATGCCATGCTGGGTGTACAAGCAGATGCGGAGCATTTGCCGCTGGCCGATAACAGTGTCGAACTGGCATTTAGCTCGTTAGCGTTGCAATGGTGTGACGATTTGCACGTGCCATTGGCGGAGCTGAGTCGGGTCGTTAAACCCGGCGGGAAAATTCTTGTTTCGACACTGCTCACCGGATCCTTGTGTGAACTCGACAGCGCGTGGCAACAAGCATGCGGCACGTCACGGGTGAACCGCTTTATCACGTTGTCTGGGTTACAGCAGGCGACCCAACGCGCCGGGCTGATGCACGCAACCGTGTTGCAAGAAAGCGAACAACTGACCTTTGCCAACGCCCATGCGGTGATGAAAAGCCTGAAAGGCATTGGCGCCACCTATCGTCCGCAAGCTGCGGGGCAGCAAGGGCTGGCGACAAGAGCGCAGTTTAGCGCGGTGGAAAAGGCGTATCAGCGTTTTGCCTTAGCCGCCAATACCTTGCCTGCCACTTACCAAATTGGCTATATAGTGATTAACCACCATGCATGACAGTTACTTTATTACCGGCACCGACACCGAAGTCGGGAAAACTTACGTCACCGCGGCGCTGTTGCAAGCATTGATCGCAAGCGGTCATCAAGCGGTGGGCTATAAACCTGTCGCCGCCGGTGCTGATTTAGCGCCCGACTACCAACTAAATAGTGACGCTGTCACGTTACAGCGCGCCAGTGCTATTGAGTTGCCGTATTCCGCCATCAATCCAGTATTATTGGAAACGCCTTGTTCGCCCCACTGGGCGGCTGCGTTAGCAAACACACCCATTGATACTCAGGTACTTAGCCAAGGGCTAACGCACTTAAAAAAGCAGGCTAGCCCTGTATTAGTCGAAGGGGCCGGTGGTTGGCAAGTGCCACTGAGTGAGACTGAAACGCTTGCCGATTGGGTGGTTGTCCACCAACTGCCAGTGATCATGGTGGTGGGGATTAAACTTGGCTGTTTAAACCATGCTTTACTTACGGCAGAAGCCATTCGCGCCCGCGGGCTTACGTTAGCTGGATGGGTGGCAAACGCCGTTGATCCCAAAGTGCAGCACAGTGACGAAATGGTGCGTTATCTTGCTGCGCATTTAGATGCGCCTTGTCTGGGCGAATTGCCGTTTGATTATCGGGCCTCACCCGCACAACGGGCGAAACATCTCAATATTCGGTCTTTGTAAAAAACGCCTGTGTGTTGATTGCGCATGAAAAAAGCCAGCGCTGTGCTGGCTTTATGTTTTGTGTCGCTGTCCGCGTTATGGCTGTATCGAGAGGCGATTACTTCTGATCGCCTCGCACGCCCATTAAGCTTTGCTGTATCTCTGCCATTTGACGTGCCGCCGACGCATCATCTGACGCTAACCCCAGCTCTGAACAGGCTTCATCGAAGCTCATGCCGAGGTGACAGGTTAAGATGTCGATCGCGACGCGGTAGTTTTCTTGCTCTGCCATGGTCTCACTCCATTGATAACGCGTTGCAAGGATGACGCATGCAACAGTTAGTAATTAATACTGTCTGACTAGGATGCTTATATCTTGCGAAACCGCCTAGTTGATCTGGTAGTTTTAAACAGCTGGGTACAAATTAGCCTGACTCGAAGGGGAAGACAACTCGACCAAAGTCTATAGTCGTGGCTTTTTGTCTTTTTTATTGGCGTTTTCTGTACTGTTTACTTTTAACGCTTGAAGAATGTACCAAATATATATCTGAACGAGAGGTCACATTTTCTTTAGATTAGATGGGAATAACGTGCCACACTAACTGGTCAGAGCTCGATGGCGGCATCATTTTATTGGTAACAAAATGCATCAAAGGATTGTTTTTATCATGAATGCCCATACTATTTTCACCAATACAACAAGCAAGCGCTGAACACTGGGTTTACGCGACGGAGAGACACAATGAAACGCATAGGATTATTTCTTGCTACCAACTTTGCGGTACTGATTGTATTTAGCATTGTGCTAAATATTATTTATGCCGTGACGGGCATGCAGCCGGGGAGTTTGTCCGGACTGCTGGTGCTGGCGGCCGTCTTCGGTTTTGGTGGTTCGATTATTTCGCTACTGATGTCTAAATCAATGGCGCTTCGTTCTGTCGGCGCGCAAGTGATTGAGCATCCACGTAACGAAACCGAGCACTGGCTAATGAACACGGTGAGCCAACAAGCACAACGCGCGGGGATTGGCATGCCAACGGTCGCGATTTATAACTCACCAGACATTAACGCGTTTGCCACTGGCGCGAAGCGTAACGACTCTGTGGTCGCAGTATCCACCGGGTTAATGCAAAATATGACCCGCGATGAAGCCGAGGCTGTGTTAGCGCACGAAATCAGTCACATTGCCAATGGCGACATGATCACCATGACCTTGATGCAAGGTGTCGTGAATACTTTCGTGATCTTCATTTCGCGTGTGATCGCAGGGGCGGTCAGTGGCATGAACAGTGACGAAGAAGGTGAAGGTGGCGGTAACTGGATGATGTATTTCCTGATTTCGTCGGTGTTGGAAATCGTCTTCGGCATTCTGGCCAGTATCCTCACTATGTGGTTTAGCCGTCATCGTGAATTCCGTGCTGACGCCGGATCGGCGCAGCTGGTGGGCAAACAGAAAATGATTGCGGCTCTTGAGCGCTTAAAAGTGAGCCAAGAGCCAAAACTAGAAGGGTCGATGATGGCGTTCGGCATCAACGGCAAGAAAACACTGAGCGAGTTGTTTATGACGCACCCGCCGCTAGAAAAACGCATTGATGCATTGCGTCGCGGTGATCATTTGTAACGAGCGCGTTGTCACGCTAGATCACCGGCAGCATCACATCATGCTGGCGAGTGATGAATAATATGTTTAAGCGGCCTGCGGGTCGCTTTTTGTTTTCGGACGGCGAAGCACGATCACCTCACTGGCTAGGACTGCGCCTAAAACAATGAGCGCCATGGCACAGAGGGTTAACACACTGACCGTTTCGCCGAAAACCGGTATGGCAATCAATGCCGCGACAACCGGGGTAAATGCTCCTATTGCGGCACTCATCTCCGCGCCCAACCGGCGAATGGCAAAGGCATAGCTGTAGTTGGCAATAATCCCCACGCCCAAGCCTTGAGCAAGAATGTGATAGCCAAGTTCACCGAGTGGCGCTTGGAGTAGGTTAAACGAAATAAGCCACTCATTGCGCCCACTGGCAGCAGTAATACCGCCGATATCGCTAATACCGCACCGGCTTCCGCAGCACTTAATCCTGTCACGCGTACGCCAATGGTAAACCAGGCCCAACTGATACTCGCCGCCAGTAAAATGAGATGACCTTGGGTGATAGGCCAAGATGAAAAGAACAAGGAGTGCCATAAAAACGCGCCAATACCGAGCACAATCAAACTGATGCCTAACCGTCGTCCTATGGAGAGTGACTCCCCATAAACAGCCCAAGCAATGGCGGAGACAAACAGCGGTAAGATCCCTGGTATTAATGAGGCCCCGTCAGCCACAGGCGCAAACTGCATACCTGTGGCAGCCAGTAGATAAAACGGTAACCCTGCGCCAAAGGCAATCGCAAACAGATAACGTTTGGGGGCGGCGAAAATATGGCGCACTCGATAACGGCTCAACCAACCAAATAACAATGCGGCGGGCAAGAAGCGCAACAGGGCGATATCGCCGCTGGTTAATGCCGATTGGCTGGCCTGACGCAATGAAATAAATAAGCTGGCCAGATGGTCACGGTCAAGCCCATGGCAAGCATGCCCAATAAACGTTTTGAGGTGCAGGCATCATTAATCACTTCCTTGTCGATTCGTCATTTAAGTGTGACAGCGTAAAAGGAGAGATTGGTGGCAAAATAAAGGGTGATTTAAGTCAGAGTTAGCGATTATTATCTTTTAGTGTCTATAAATTAATGAAAATCCTCAAGGAGATGGTTTGGACAATAAAGACAAAGCGATTCTTGCGTTATTGCAGGATGATGCGCGCCGTACCATTGCTGAGATAGCCGATGCGGTTGGGCTGTCGTTTTCGCCGTGCGCAAGACGCATCAAAAAGCTCGAGGCTGATGGATCATTGCCTCATATCAGGTTACGCTGAATCGGCAGCGGATTGGGCTTAATATGACCTTTTTTGTCAATGTAAGCCTGAGTAACCACCGAGAAGAGGCGATTGTCACCTTCGAGCACGCGCTGGTGGAAATGGATGAAGTGATTAACGGCCATGTGATATCGGGCACGTACGACTATTTATTGGAAGTGGTCAGCCGGGATTTGCCACACTACGAAGCCTTTATGCGTCAGCTGCAAACCTTAGCCATGGTGAAAGATATCAATACCAATGTGGCGATTCGCGCGGTAAAACAAGGCGCAGCGCTCAAGATATAGCGCTGCGCCAGAGTCACACGATGGAAAAACGGCGAGAAACCGACAGCAAGTGGTTAGCTAAGGTGCTGGTTAACCCAGTCGCTGAACGCATTTTGTGGCAAGGCACCATTTAAAACATCAACCCGTTCGCCACTTTTAAACACCATCAACGTCGGAATACTGCGAATACGATATTGCGCCGCCAATGCTTGCTGGGCTTCGGTATCAATTTTCACAAAACGGGCACGGCCGGCTTCTTGCTCGGCCACCGCTTCAAAAGCGGGTGCAAAGCTCTGACAGGGCCCGCACCAGGTAGCCCAGAAATCGACCACAACTGGTTTGTCGCTCGTTAATAAAGCATCAAAGTTATCTGTGGTGCCTTCGATAGGCTTGCCATCGAGCAGGGCCGATTGACACTTCCCACATTTAGGAGCGTCGTTGACGCGTGCGTCAGGAATGCGGTTAGTTGCTTGGCAGTGGGGGCAACGCGAGGTAAGAGTCGTCATTGTGCGTCCTCGTTAAATGATTTACACCTAATATAAGCGCCTTGGAGTAACCGTCCAAGTCGAAATGATCAATCACTTAAATAGAAAAAGCCGATGACAGTATCACCGGCTCGTTTCCTTTTCCTTTTCCTTACCGCTGGCTAGCTGGCCCTGTTAAAGGCCATCAACCACGCCAAGGATCGCGCTGAGCATATCCCGACCAAATGCTTGGCTGCGCGCCGGTGACCAGCCAAAGTCTGGGTCCGGATGATCGTTATGATCTTTAAAGGGCATTTCGACCGTGTACGACAAGCACTTAAAGCGTTCACCAATCCAGTTTGATCCCACGGTCAAGTTCGCTTTACCGGGCGCGTCTTTGTCATAGCCGTGCTCGTCTTGGAATTCTGGTGTCACGGTAAGCAGCGCACGCTTAAACCTGTCTTCCAAGTCTGCCATGCGTGCATCATAAGAGGGGATCCCCTCACAGCCGGCGACAAAGTTATACGGTATCGCCTCATCACCATGAATATCTAAACACATTTTCACCCCTGTTTGCTCCATACGCTCGCGCACATGGTAGACCTCAGGCTGCGCTCAAGGGTTGGCGATTGCCATTCGCGGTTCAGGTTAGCCCCCACTGCGTTGGTACGTAGGTGACCGCGCACGCTGCCGTCGGGTTCATGTTCGGCACCACGTAAAAATCCGCTTTTTCGAGCAGCGCTCGTGCGGTGGTGTCGGTGTCGTCAAGCAATCGGTCGAGTAAACCTTCCATAAACCATTCAGCCATGCTTTCGCCAGGGTGCTGGCGGGCAATCAACCAAATGGGGGTTTTCGGCTGAGCTGACTCGCTTAAATCAGCGCGGATTTTTAATAAGCTAATATCACGACCGTCTAGAGTTTGTCCCAGCGTTTCGAGCTGGCACTGCGGATAGGTTTGCGCTTGGTGAATAAGATCCAAATGGCGTTCATAGCTATAAGGCGCGAAGTAGGCAAAGTACATCGAGCCATGTTGTGGCGTGACTTTAATTGTCAGGGTGTCACCATCGAACTCGGTTGGCACGCGGAACCAGGTATCACGGTCGTATGAAGCCACCGCTTGGTAATCTTTCCAGCCTTCAGGATAGGCTGACCCGGCGAGCTGTTGAATGTGCAGTGTATGAGCTTGGTCCACGTCCGCTTCTAAGCGAAAGTGGAACCACTGATAAAACTCAGATTGATTGTCATGATGAATGGCAAGCTGGATATTGTTGATGTCGCTATCATTCAGAACGCGGATATTCCCGCTATCGAACTGACTAAAAATACGCATAGAGCATCCTTTTTCTGTTGAAGGGCCAGCTGTGTTTGCGCCGGTAGGATAAGCCTTATTATTATATCCGCTTCTTCATGTTGCCTATTTGAGCAGACATTGGGCGTTTACGGGCTTATGCTGATTAATCTCAGTGATTATCTTGCCGTGCCTAAGGTGAGCTGGCAAGGTGCTATCAAGATTCAAGCGAACTCTCTAGCCTTTTGAACATAAAAAGGAGCCATTATGCACCTTCATGACCAGGCCCTACTCAAATCTCAGGCCTTAATCAATGGCCAATGGGTTGATGCCGATCATCAAAAAACGCGTTCAGTGACCAACCCAGCGAACGGCGAGTGCTTGGCAAACGTGCCAATATGGGGGCGGAGGAAACCAGCCGAGCAATTGATGCCGCTGACGCTGCCTTGCCCGAGTGGCGAGCGCTTACCGCCAAAGCACGCGCCGATATCCTCCAGCGTTGGTATCAGCTTATGCTCGAGCATACCGAAGATTTAGCCGCGATCATGACCGCCGAGCAGGGCAAACCGCTCAAAGAATCTGCCGGTGAAATCCAATACGCCGCCTCGTTTTTGCAATGGTTTGCCGAAGAGGCGAAGCGTGTTTATGGCGCAACCATTCCCGCCGAGCAAGCCGATAAACGCATCTCAGTGATTAAACAGCCCATAGGAGTGACGGCAGCCATCACGCCTTGGAATTTCCCCGCCCGCCATGATCACCCGCAAAGCGGCGGCCGCGCTCGCTGCTGGTTGTACCATGGTGGTCAAACCGGCCAGCGACACCCCGCTGTCTGCCTTGGCCTTAGGTGAGTTGGCCTTACGCGCGGGGGTGCCGGCAGGCGTGATCAGCATTGTCACCGGGACGGCGGGTCCGATTGCCGATACCTTATGTGCTGATGAGCGTGTGCGTAAGCTTTCTTTTACCGGCTCGACCGAAATTGGCGCGCAGCTAATGGAAAAATGTGCACCCAGCATTAAAAAGCTCTCGCTAGAGCTTGGTGGGAATGCGCCTTTCATTGTCTTTGACGACGCCGACATTGATGCCGCCGTGGAAGGGGCGATTGCCGCCAAATACCGCAATGCGGGGCAAACGTGCGTGTGCGTGAATCGAATTTACGTGCAATCGAGTATTTATGACGCGTTTGCTGAAAAATTCACGCAGGCAGTGAGCCAATTGCGCGTCGGGCAGGGTACTGACAGCAACGTTGACATCGGTCCGTTGATCAATCGTGGCGCCATCGATAAAGTGAAAGCACACCTGGATGATGCCAAGCAACACGGTGGCGAGGTTTTATTGGGGGGTGATTGCCCCGATTTGGGCGATAACTTCACCCAACCGGCAGTGATCAAACATGCCACCTCGGCGATGCGAATTGCCAAAGAAGAGACCTTTGGTCCGGTTGCCCCGCTATTTGCTTTTGAAGACGAAGCGGAAGCCATCGCCATGGCTAACGACACCGAATTTGGCTTAGCCTCGTATTTTTATGCCCGTGACATTAGCCGCGTACACCGTGTCGCCGAAGCGCTGGAATATGGCATGGTAGGCATCAACACTGGCTCATTTCAACCGCGGTGGCACCGTTCGGTGGGGTAAAACAATCGGGCTTAGGACGCGAAGGGTCACAATGGGGCTTGGATGAATACCTCGAAATGAAGTACCTGTGTTTGGCGTTGTAACCATGGACCGCGATAATCATGCACGCCAAGCGTGTACACCCGGTGTGAAAAATTACTGACACATCATCAAGACGTCACGAGGATTATTGCCGCGAGACTGATCAGATTGTCGCCGTTTTGGCGACGATCTCGCCAGTTAAGTCGTTTTTCATCAGCTTAATGTATGAATATTTGTGATTCGATACATCTGCTCTGTTGTTGCCTTTTCATCCGTGGTAAAAAGTAAGAAAGATGCGTAAGACAAGTCCAACCGTTGCGTTCACGCAGCATGTTGGCGAACCAAACCAAGTGGAGATACAAGTTTGATCAATGTTTTTCTTGTAGATGATCACGAGCTGGTTCGCACAGGGATTCGACGTCTTTTAGAAGACGTTCGTGGCATAAAAGTGGTAGGGGAAGCCGACAGCGGTGAAGCCGCACTCAAGTGGTGCCGGCAAAATCACGCCGATATTGTCCTGATGGACATGAATATGCCAGGTATCGGTGGGTTGGAAGCCACACGTAAGTTGCTTCGTTACTCGCCAGACGCCAAAATTATTGTGCTCACGATTCATACTGAAAACCCGTTTCCAACCAAGGTGATGCAAGCCGGTGCCGCCGGGTATCTCACCAAGGGAGCTGGGGCCGATGAAGTGGTGAATGCGATCCGAATGGTGAACAGTGGCCAACGCTACATTTCACCCGACATTGCCCAGCAAATGGCGCTGAGTCAGTTCTCTGCATCTTCTGATAACCCTTTCAAAGAGCTGTCAGAGCGCGAATTGCAGATCATGTTAATGATCACCAAAGGGCAAAAAGTGACCGATATTTCAGAGCAGCTAAGCCTGAGCCCGAAGACGGTAAACAGTTACCGCTATCGCTTATTTAGCAAACTGGATATCAATGGTGATGTGGAGCTAACCCACCTTGCTATTCGTCATGGTATGTTAGATACCGAAAGCCTTTAAAGCGAAGTCAAGCAGTACGAGATCGCGCAGTGCCAAACACCTTTGATGCCAAGAGTTTTCTTAAAACTGTGCCTCACCAGCCAGGCGTTTATCGCATGATGAACGCCGCAGGTGAGATCATCTATGTGGGTAAAGCCAAAGATCTCAGTAAGCGGTTAGCCAGTTACTTCCGGCTTCAGGTATCGAGCGAGAAAACTAAAGCACTCGTCCGTCATATTGCCGACGTGGAAGTGACAGTCACTCACACTGAAACCGAAGCGTTAATTCTTGAGCACAACCTGATCAAGCAGCATCGTCCGAAATACAACGTCTTGTTGCGTGATGATAAAACCTATCCTTACATCTACCTCAGTGGTCATGATCACCCTAGGCTGGCGATCCATCGCGGCGCGAAAAAGAAAAAGGGCGAATATTTTGGCCCGTTCCCCGATGCCAACGCGGTACGTAAAAGCTTGCACCTACTGCAAAAGATTTTTCCAGTGCGGCAGTGTGAAGACTCGGTATATGCCAACCGCAGCCGTCCGTGTTTAATGTATCAAATTGGCCGTTGTGCCGGGCCGTGTGTGTCTGGACTGATCAGCGATGAAGACTATGCTGAGCAGGTCAATTTTGCCCGCTTATTCTTGCAAGGTAAAAATCGTGAAGTCATTGATGCCTTAGTCGAGAAAATGGAAGTCGCGAGTCAGCAACTGCAATTTGAAAAAGCCGCCGAGTACCGCGATCAAATCCAAGCGTTGCGGCGCGTGCAAGAGCAGCAATTTGTGTCGCAAGACAGTGATGATGATCTAGATGTGATTGGTTTTGCGGTCGAAAATGGCGTGGCCTGTATCCATGTGCTTTTTTTGCGTCAAGGCAAAGTGCTTGGCAGTCGTAGCCATTTCCCCAAGATGCCTGCCGAAACCGAGCCGGGTGAAGTGGTGTCGAGTTTTGTCAGTCAGTTTTATCTGGCACAAGCAGAGGGGCGCACGATTCCAAGCCATATTTTGATTTCCGACGATATTGGCGATGATCTTGGCTGGCTATCCAATACCCTGAGTGAAATTGCCGGGCGCAACGTCCAGCTGCAAAGTCGGCCAAGGGCGCAAGAGCGCGTTTCTTGAAACTCGCCAACACCAATGCGCGAACGGCATTGACCAGCAAAATCAATCATCGGATGACCATTCAGCACCGTTATCAGGCGCTACAAGAAACTTTGGGCTTGGAGCCGGTTAAACGGATGGAGTGTTTTGATATTAGCCACACCATGGGGGAAAAAACGGTCGCGTCGTGTGTGGTATTCAATCAAGAAGGGCCACTAAAAAAAGAGTACCGCCGTTACAACATTGAAGGGATCACCGGCGGTGATGACTATGCGGCGATGGCGCAAGTGCTGACGCGTCGGTATAGTAAACAAGTTGAGCCGGAAAAAATCCCTGATATTATCGTGATTGACGGCGGTAAAGGGCAGCTCAATCGCGCCTGGGAAGTGCTAGAGCCTTTAATTGCCGACTGGCCGATTAACCCGCTGATATTAGGCGTGGCAAAAGGCACCAGCCGTCGGCCTGGGCTAGAAACCTTGATTAAGGTCTCGGGCGAAGAATTTTCGCTGCCGTCCGACTCGCCAGCCTTGCACCTGATTCAACATATTCGTGATGAAAGCCATGATCACGCGATTGCCGGACACCGTGCTGCACGAGGCAAAGCACGGAAGCAGAGTGTACTCACACAAATCGAGGGGATTGGCCCTAAACGCCGCCAAGCACTACTCAAATACCTCGGCGGGCTTCAAGAGCTGAAAAACGCCAGTGTCGAAGAAATCGCCAAAGTGCCAGGCATTAGCGCCACATTGGCAGAGAAAATTCATTCCTCATTGCAAGGTTAGTGGCAATGGGGCACCATAACCCGGTTACTCCTAAAATAAAAAGCTGAGCATGCGTCTAAATATACCTACCATTTTGACCTTTTTGCGCATTGCGCTGATCCCGGTCTTTGTTGTTGCTTATTATCTTCCCTACGCGTGGGCGCCGTTTGCAGCGGCACTGATTTTTATCATCGCGGGGGGCAACCGATTGGTTAGATGGCTATTTAGCGCGCCGTCTTAAACAATCCACTCGATTTGGCGCCTTTTTAGATCCGGTCGCCGACAAAGTCATGGTGCGATTGCCATGGTGTTGATTGTCGAGCACTACGCGTCTATTTGGGTCACGATTCCCGCCGCCACTATGATCGCGCGCGAAGTGATTATATCGGCACTGAGAGAGTGGATGGCCGAAATCGGTAAACGTGCCAGCGTTGCAGTCTCGTGGGTCGGTAAGTTTAAAACCGGCTCGCAAATGTTCGCGCTCACCATGCTGCTCTGGCATGGCGCCCCGTGGATTGAATGGTTAGGGTATATTGCCTTGTATGTCGCAGCGGGCTTAACGTACTGGTCGATGTACCAATACATGATGGCAGCCAAAGACGATTTGCTGGCCGATCCGGATGGCGACTAAGCCCTAACGACTGGTATCACAAACGCATAAGCGAAAGAAAAACGCTCGACAGCTCATAACAAAAAACGCAGCCCGTTAAGGCTGCGTTTTGTCGTTTTGGGTTAGTCAGTGACGGTGTCAGTTAGTTACCGTATCAGGCGGCTATCGTTTAGCGTTTGGGCAGGGTTAACACAAACGCCGCGCCTTGCAACGCAGACTCGGTGACATGAATATTTCCATCGTAACTGGCAATAATCTCATCACAGACCGCTAAACCAATGCCCGTACCCGGGTTCAGTTGATCGGCGCGCACTCCGCGTTGGAAAATGCTTTCGCGATAGCACTCCGGCACCCCAGGGCCATCATCCTCAATGGTAAGCTGCCACACCTCGCCTTGGTCGTCTAAGCGCACTGTCACCTGTTCAAGGCAGAAGCGATAGGCGTTTTCCAATAAGTTACCGAGTAGCTCCATCAAATCACTATGATGAATCGGCAACGAAGCGTGGGGATCAAATGCTTGCACCACGGTAACGGGCTTATCGCGATAGGCTTTATCTAGCATGCCCGTCAGGCTCTCAATGGGCGCCGCTAATGGGCTATCTTCGCGTTTCAGGCCACATTGCCCCACTAACGCGCGTTTTAGCTGATACTGCACCATGTCATCCATTTGGCTAACTTGCTCCAGTATCCGTTTGTTCAGTGCTTCACGCGATAAGCTATTGTCGTCTAACAAGGCGTTGGTGGCCGATAGGCGCGTTTTCAAGCTATGGGCTAGATCATCCATCGCATGGCGATAGCGGGTTTTTTGCTTCTCACGTTGAGTGATCATTCGATTAAGCGCTTGGGTCACATCCTGCAGCTCATCAGGATAGTCATCGTCCAAGGTTTTTTGCCGTGATTCAGTAATCGCAATCAGCTCTTGTGCTAATCGGCGCAGCGGAGAAAAACTCCAATGGCAGGCAGCGATTACCATCGCAGAGGCCGAAAGAAACAGCAAACTGATATAAAACCAGGTCTCCGTCTCTAAATCGGCTAACTGTTGTTTCTGTATATCCACGTTGCGCAGCACAAACAAACGGTTGTTACTGTCGCCCGGTTGCCGGTCTGACGATAACTGCTGTGCAACCACATTAAAACCGGCAATAGACAGATATTGTGGCTTTTTCGCTTGTTGAGGAAACAGGGTACAAATGTCATCAATATCAAACGCACGCACATCGCGAGAGGCCCACAGCGTGTGGTTGTCTGGGGAGCACAGCACAGACATATAATCAGAGCTGGACGGATCGAGAGATTGGATCCAGGCCGTGAGATCATTGGCACGAATCAATCCATCTTTACTCAGTTGTGCCATCACCATTGGGATTTGAGAGGCCAGATCCCGTGAGTAAGCGGCCATCGAGCTTTGCTGATAAAGCTTATTAATTAAAGCAGCTAGGGCGATAGAAAAAACCAGTATGATACCGATAGAGGTTGCAAGCACCCGTGTGCGTAATCTTGGTCGACAACGATACAAGGTCAGTTGGCCTAGTTTCATGATTCACTCAGCTTGAATTTCAAAAAGATATCCTTGACCTCGTACAGTTGAGATCGGGTTGCTATGGCCAGTTTGGAGCAGTTTTTTGCGCAGACGACTGATCATCACCTCAATGGTATTCGGATCGCCATCTTGATCGTGATAAAGCACATCGAGCAAGCGCTGCTTAGAAATAACCTCACGGCTATGACGCATCAAATACTCAAATAAATCATACTCAAACGCGGTTAACTCAAGCGGCTGCCCGTTCACTGTGACCGCTTTGGCTAATAAATCCAGTTCAATATCTCCGGCGGTGATCGTGGGTTTCACAAATCCGGCACTACGGCGCACCAAGGCATTGAGGCGGGCAACCAGCTCTGGCTTTTGAAACGGCTTAACCAAGTAATCGTCCGCGCCCGCATCCAGCCCCGTGACCTTATCTTGCCAGTTCGCCCGTGCCGTGAGCACCAAAATAGGCAGGCGCAAGCCTTTGGCGCGAATATCACGAATCAAGCTGATCCCATCTCTATCTGGTAGGCCTAAATCAACAATCGCGATATCGTTGGGGTATTGATCGGCAAAATACAGCCCTTCACTTGCGGTATTGGCACAGCGAACATGGTGTCCGAGTTCAGTGAGCTCAGTGTTTAGGTGATGACTTAATATAGAGTCATCTTCAATAATCAATACCTGCATAAAAGCCTCTTTAAACAAAAAAGCGCCCATGGTTGGACGCATTGATTATAAGTTTTGTTGGCTGAATTGTGCCTGACGCTGCGTCGTTCTCTTCGACGGGTTACACCAAAATTATCATTAAGGTACCGGCGAGTGTCAGGATCACGTTGGCAATGGCATAAGTGCCCGCGTAACCCAGTGCAGGAATAGTACTGCGCGCATGCTCGTTAATCATATCCATGGCCGGCGCACAGGTGCGCGCACCAATAATTGCACCAAACAACAAGGCGCGGTTCATTTTAAGCACATAAGCGCCCACTAGGTACGCAATAATCACGGGGATCACGCTAATCACAATACTAGCAAAGATCACCGAAAAGCCCATGTCGGCAATGTATTCAAAAAGCCGGCTACCGGCACTCAGACCAATCCCGGCCATAAAGGTCATCAAGCCTAAATCTTTGACCATATTCAGCGCCCCTTGCGGCACATAACCAAAGGTAGGGTGGTTGGCGCGTAAAAAGCCAGGCTGATCCCCGCCAATAACAAACCTGCTGCATTACCGAGCCCAAAGGTCACTTGGCCAAAGGTGAGGGTGATCATCCCCAATCCCAGCCCCAAAATAAAGAAGCAACAAAACGCGAGCAAATCGGACATTTGGCTATGAATCGAAATAAAACCAATCCGATCAGCCAGCCCTTTGACCCGGCTTTTCTCGCCACTGATTTGCAGCACATCGCCTTTGTTAAGAATAATGCCTTGGTCCATCGGCATCTCAACTTGTGCGCGCACCACGCGGTTTAAAAAGCAGCCATATTCCGACAAGCTGAGGTCGGAGAGCTTTTTTTGCGCCACGCTGTCGTTTTTCACCACGATTTCTTCCTCGACAATGCGCAAATCGAGCAAGTCACGATCAAACACTTCTTTGCCGTTTCTAAAACTAGGATCGAGACGCGCATGACTGTCTGGATAACCGACCAGGGCGATTTCGTCCCCTTGCTGCAAAATGGCATCGCCATCGGGGTTAGCAAGAATGCCATTACGACGAATCCGCTCGATATAACAGCCCGTTTGGCGATAAATACCCAGCTCACGTAGATTCCGGCCATCAATCCAGTCAATCAGCTCTGGGCCGACCCGGTAAGCGCGAATAATGGGTAAATACACCTTGCGCTGTGATTCACTGCCTAAGCCTCGCTCAATGGCTATTTGCTGGGCAGAGTGCTCAAGGTTATGGCGTTGTAGCTTAGGCATTAACTTGGCAAGCACAATCAAGCTCACCAGGCCGGTGAGGTAAGCCATGGCATAGCCAACACTGAGATTATCGATCATCATCCAGTTGTTCGCCACTCCACGCCGATTAACCCCGAGTTAACGGCATTACGTTTGACACCCATTTGCACTACCGAACTGCCGGGTGTGTCGGCCCCGGTCAAGTCACCGCCATGCATGGTGTGGTACATCACTGACCACTTCGATGACCTTTGAAAAGCTAAAAAACATCCACCCGAACTGGCCCCCATTAGGAAGGAAGGGCCTGAAGGAAC
>NZ_AQOD01000026.1 GCF_000513715.1 Salinivibrio socompensis S35 | reverse complement strand
ATCGAGGACAGCGTTGATGCGTCGTTTATCTTTGATGGCAGAGAACTCGGACATCAGGAAAAAAGAGTGTAGAATACTGGCTAGATTCATGGTGGTTGGCGCTTTTTGTGTTGTAGTGACCCATAATCGCCGATTATCATGGATCTGACTACCTTTTTTATCCTATCTCACTGATTATTCTATGTAAGAAGTGGGGAGCCATCAGAGTCTAGTTGTCTACACCGGCACCTACTTCTAGTTTTTCCGGTGGCTTGTAAGCGTCGAAAGTCATCACTAAGCTGAAACGTCATATCCGTTTGGGCGTTAACAGTGGCCCCGTCTGTCTTTCCTAGAAGCTTTTCGTCTTTCATATCCGCTCCGAGCAGGCATAAAAAAACCGCCGACTCCAAAGGAGCCAGCGGCTTAGATATAGGTATTTGATGATGGGGTTATTATTGCGCTAATTATGTCACAGGTAAACGGTCGCGACGCTAGACTACAGTCGTTATTTAATCACTAACAGGCTGCATTTCTTCACCGTTAGTTAAGTGTATATTTTCTCCAAAGTAGCTACCCAAGTCAGACAACTCGATGCTATCTAGCTTCTCCCTTGGTACTCAAAAATACCTTCGTAGTACACGGTGTCAGGAGACTTCATCATTATCTTTATCTTATATTTGGGGTGATCCACCTTTAAAATACGAAACCCTACTCCTCCATCGGGAGCTGAATACCAAATAATATCACCAACTCTTTGCGGTTCCGAGCCATTATCGACAGGTGTAATTTTGACAAAGATAGCAATAAGCAGCCCTGCTGCTAGGACAATAGCCAAAATAAAAAAAAGAACCAGTTTCAGTGCTTTCCCCATATTATTCAGCGACCTCCAGAGTATCTGTCTCGTAATCGTAGTCTAGATCTACCTGTGATAGCTGAAACTGCTCAATATAAGCACTAGGAACCACAACCGGAGGGCGCCACGATGTATCGAGCCCTAAGTGATCGGCCAGATCAATCGTGAAAGTCATACAGTTATGGCTCTCCACATCGTACTCGACCTTGTCCGCGCTATTATTTTGGGCACGAATATTCCTCAACCAATCATCAGCCTCTGAAAAGAAGTCTCCTCTCAGCACTACACCAGATATTCTGCCACTATCACCAGACCTGTCAGATACTCCTCGAAGTAAATGCTTCAGAGACCCTTCAGTAATAAGACCATTCTTTATTACAACATCGCTCACTCCAACTTTTCGAACGTTACCAGGTATATCAGAGTTAGGATTTGGATAACGACCGTATTCATAATATCTAGTAAGCCCAGAATCTCCATTGATAAGAATGACACCAGCATGGCCTAGATAGGGAGCTTTAATCTTAGGTGTAGCAATTTTGTAACCGAAAATCTCAAAAGACTGCTCACCGGCAACTTGAATATCATAATCTGGAAACACGATAGGAATCAGAAAATCTTCATTTCCGGAAATATAGACCTCATAGGGAGTAGTATCATCTACTGATGTTGCTGATAACGTATCTGTCATTTACTCCCTCTTTAATAACCACTTCTTAGTTTTCTTATACTTAAACTTTACTTTTTTGGCTAACTCACTTTTCTTGATCCCGAGCACCTGTCCATTAGCATCCGTTCTAAACACCTCTTCAGTACCGTCATCTAGTTGACAAACAACATCTCTATCGGCAAAAACATTACCATTCTTGTCCTTGACCACTGCATTGATATCGTAAAGGGTGACACCTATTGGGGTGAAAGGAACAGCAGTATGACTATCCCCTATATTGATTGTTCCTCCCCCTATGGTCACTCCCCCACAGCTGACAGATCCACCAGTAATCGCAGCAGGCTTTCCATTGATAAAAACAGTTGATGAACCTGACGCTATCGAACGTCCATGAGGCGGGTGCTTAGGTTTACTATGAGGTGCTAACGGGTCACCAACACGAGCTGCAGCTATCCCATCTATCTTTACATCAGGAGAGCCAGCGGTGACTGGCGTTGGAGGAAAACCATCGTGCTCAGTGCCTTCATCTCCCACTCTAACTGCTTTAACCATTTAACCAACTCGCCTAGAAAAATGAGCAAGATATAAACACATGTTGTTGAAAAAGCAATCTATATGCTAACAATTCTGGACTAAGATCTTGTTTCTTATCTGTCCACATAACGCTGAGCGTGTTGAGCCCTGAGGGATCCCCTCATAAATCTGCCAGTGCACAGCCATCGTTTAAGAGCTGCTGGGCTAGAACCACAGCCGCTGCTAAGAGGTGATAACGCAGACGTTTGATAAAAAAATGAGCGAGAATTGACGAGAATATAACCTTGGCGTTATCGAGACGACGCCGCTGATGGGCTCAAAAAGCGGCCTTTTTGCTCTTTGTCGTTCATCGAAACACTCAGGAAGGGGAAAAGCCCGATTGAACAATCGGGCGACCTGTATTATTGCGGGGTGGCTCCAGAAAAAAGCGCAAAAAAGTTACGGCTCGTCGTATCACAAACCGCTTCAACAGACTCACCTTTTAACATCGCCACGTGTTCCGCGACTTCTTTCACGTAAGCCGGTTGATTTTGCTTGCCACGATGCGGCACGGGAGCCAGGTAGGGTGAATCGGTTTCAACCAGTAATCGTTCGAGTGGCAACCGTCGCACCACATCCTTGAGATCCGTCGCCTTATTAAAGGTCACAATGCCTGAAATCGAAATGTAGAAACCCAGTTCAATCGCCGCTTCTGCCATTTCATAGCTTTCTGTAAAGCAGTGTAGCACACCGCCTACACGCTCAGCGCCTTCCTCGCGCAAAATCGTCAAGGTATCCTCACGCGCGGCCCGCGTATGAATAATCAAGGGCTTGTTGAGCTCGACGGCGAGACGGACATGCTGACGGAAAATCGCTTGTTGCTGCTCGGCCAATTCAGGTTGATAGTGATAATCCAACCCTGTTTCACCGATTGCGACCACGCGTTCGTCCGCAGCAAGGGCTTTTAATTGCTGATAGTCAAAGCCATTTTCTATATCTAAGGGATGCACACCACAAGAGGCAAAAACATGAGGATAAGGGCGGATCATGTCTAGCATCGCTGGGAAACTATCCAATGTAACGCCAACAGAGAGAAAATAATCGACACCCCTTGCCTGTGCTTTATCCAGAACATCTTCCACATTCTGGTGCAGCGAATCATAGTCCAGTTTGTCGAGATGGCAGTGAGAGTCTATTAACACGTTATTCTCCAATCGATAATAGCCATTGGCTAAGTACCAATTCGGTATTTAGCCCAGTATGCATTTGCAGCTGACGCTGCACTTGATGTAATTGTCGTAATTGCGTATGGACGTGCTGAGTGGCCATGACGTTCGCCACATCAGCCACCAAGGCATGATGATGACGATGCAAAATAGCGTGTTTTGCACCTTGTCGCCACTTGAGCACATCAAGTAGAAAGTGACTCAGCCAGTCCAATGAAGCGGGATAGTGTGCGACCAACACCTCTGACGTGTCAAATAAGCCAGAGTGTGTCGTTACGTAGGTCGCGAAGCCATTGATCACCGCATGATGATGATCGAGTCCTCCGGATTCAACAAAATCACGTGCCGCCAAGGGTGCACCACGGTAGAGCGCGACGGCATGCTCGGGGATGGTGCGCTTCAACGCTTGCTCAATCCAATGTTTTGCCGTTTCGTTGTCTGGCTCTGGCGCTTTCCAGACGCTGCAACGGCTTATAATCGTCGCTAACAAGCTATCCAGTGATGCGGTTAGCAACACGAAGTAACATCCTTCTGGCGGCTCCTCCAATGATTTCAATAGCGCGTTGGCCGCCGCCTCACCGAGGTTTTCAACGCGCTCAATCACGATAAAACGGGCACCGCCTAGCTGCGACGTCTCCATCGCTTGACGTTGCACCTTACGCACCGCATCAATACCGATTTGTTTACCCGGTTTATCCGGCATCAACCAATGCATATCAGGGTGATTGCCGGCATCAAATAATTGGCAACTATGACAACGGCCACATGCCTGGTTGGCCTGCTGCTTGCACAAACGCACCTTGGCCAGATGACTGACCATCGCGCGTCGGCCACTTCCCGGTGGGGCGGCCAGTAGCACGGCATGAGGAAAACGTGCCGTCGCTAACAGTTGTCGCCAGTGCGCCCATATCGGGTCAAACCAAGGAAACACGTGAGGGGCAGGATGGCGTGGTGCTGCTGACTCACTCATCACGTTTTCTGTTGGTTCAGCCAAGTGACTAACGCCGTTTTGATACTGGCCGTGACGGTCTCTAGCGGTTGACTGGCATCAATGATCACCACACTCGGATCGTGGTGCGCTAACGCCAAATAACGCGCGCGGGTGCGTTCAAAAAAGTCGAGCTGCATTTGCTCTATCCGATCGAGCTCGCCACGACCTCGCGCACGGGCTAGCCCCCTTTCAGGCTCAATATCCATATATAACGTCAAAGAGGGAGCAAACTGACCGAGGACAGTCGCTTTTAGGCTCTCCATTAGGCTGTATCCATTCCTCGGCCACCGCCTTGATACGCTTGAGAAGACATATCATGACGATCGCCAATCACCCACTGCCCTGCTGCCAATGCCGGCTTAATCACATTCTCAACCAGTTGGACACGGGCCGCATATAACATCAGTAATTCGGCCTTATCCGTCAAAGGTTCATCAGGGTGGCCTTGCTTCACCAAGGTTCGTAACTGCTCCGCAAGTGGCGTTCCGCCCGGCTCACGCGTGGTGATCACATCATCGATACCGGCGTCATGGAGCACCTGCTTCACTTGACTAATGGCCGTACTCTTACCTGCCCCTTCGAGGCCTTCTACGACAATAAAATGATTGTTCATTGGTTTTTCAACACTTTTAGATAATCACGCACCGCTCGATTGTGTTCGGCTAATGTCGTGGAAAATTGATGCCCGCCTTTGCCACTGGCGACAAAGTAGTAATAATCAGTTTGTGCCGGTTGCGCTGCGGCCATGATCGCCGCTTTACCTGGCATCGCAATAGGTGTGGGAGGTAACCCATTAATCACATACGTATTATATGGCGTTGGGGTACGCAAATCGCGCTTGCGAATATTACCGTCATAGTCGGCTCCCATGCCATAAATGACCGTCGGATCCGTTTGTAAACGCATGCCTTTGCGCAACCGGTTAACAAATACAGAGGCTACTTTTGTGCGCTCACTGGCAACCGCCGTCTCTTTTTCGATGATCGAGGCCAAAATCAATAACTCATACGGCGTCTTAATAGGCAAGTCGTCCGCACGTTGTTGCCACGCTTTCTCGAGCGCAACGTCCATGGCGTGCGCGGCACGCTGTAACAGTTCAATGTCAGTATCAGCCACATCATACGCATAGGTTTCAGGCAGTAGCAGTCCTTCCAGCTTATCACGTGCTATCCCAAGCTTATCGGCTATTGCCGCTTCAGTGAGCTCCTCTAACGTATTGTCTAGATGCGGGGCGGATTGCAGCTGCGCACGCCATTGGGCAAACGTGCTCCCTTCGACAAAGGTGATCGCCGCTTGATACTGCTGCCCAGAGCGAAGCGTGGTAAACGCTTGCGCGAGCGTCTGCCCGGGTTGAAGCTGAAACGTCCCCGCCTGCACACGTGTTAATTCAGGATAGAGACGGGGCGCAAGCTTAGCCCAGACACTTGATGCTACCCAACCTTTGTCTTCGAACTGTCTTATTACGCGATGGTAATGAGCGCCTACCGACACAGTGAATAGCTGAGGCGATTGAATAGATAAAGGCGTAGCAACGAAGGCTTTCGTCTGCCACACCGCCACTGCGGCTGCTAGCAAAACCAGCGCCATCATTACGCTGACCCCGCCCAAAAGTCGCTTTTTTAGCACGCGTTTAACCTCTGTTGTAATACCCGTGTCAGGCATGTGTCTTAAAGGGGGTGTGGTTAATGCCCGTTACCGGCACCACTTTCATCAAGGTATTGCAAATAAATACTTCTTCAGCTTGAAAAAGTGCCGTCTCACCAGCGCTAACGGTCTGGCATTGCACATCCACTACTCCCTCCATCACCGCTATAATCTTGTCACGCATCAATCCAGCCACTCCGGCATATTGCAACGATGGGGTATAAACCACATCGTCATAGCGCCAGAAAATGTTAGACGCAGTAGTTTCAACCACATGACCAAACATATCGGTCACCACAAGGTCATCGGCAGCGGTCTCGGTGAGTGCCTGTTTGAGTAGCACTTGTTCGAGTCGATTTAAATGTTTTAGCCCCGCCAACGGTGAAGCACCTAGTTGAACGGACGTAGTCTTAAGCGTGATACCATCCTGTTGCCACTGACGATAGTGGGCGGGAAAAGGATGCAGACTGACGATAACCGTCGGCGTCGTACACCCTTGCGGGCTATAACCACGCCCACCTTGACCACGGGTGATGATAACCTTCAAAACCTGCTCACCCTGCGAGTGTTGACAAGCGAGGTCAAGGGTTTGCGCTAACCCTGCCCAATCAACCTCGGCAATCGCTAAACGCTGACAGGTATTTTGGAGACGAAGCAGGTGCGCATCTCGATCGAGCAACACCCTGGAGGACACATGACCGGTGGTAAAACAGCCATCACCAAATTGTAAGCCACGATCGGACACCGCTATCTCGGTGCTAGGCTGTCCGTTAACCCACTGTATCATCCCTTGTCACCTCACCAATAAAAACGGCCCGATAAATCGGACCGTTATTATATCAAAACCTCTCAATCAAAATCTCTCATCACTTTGCGCTTAACACGCGTACAATTAGATTTTCTTGAAGATCAAAGAGCCGTTGGTGCCGCCAAAGCCGAATGAATTACATAGCGCGTAATCCATTTTTACATCACGTGCGTGGTGTGGCACATAATCTAGATCACAGCCTTCATCGACATTGTCGAGGTTAATCGTCGGCGGAACAATTTGATCAATCAATGCCATGGCGGTGATGATCGACTCTACCGATCCGGCTGCACCCAGCAGATGTCCTGTCATCGATTTGGTCGAAGAGACCAGGACGCTATCCGCCGCCTCACCCATTGCGCGGCGCACGGCTTTGCTTTCTGCCACATCACCAGCAGGAGTCGAGGTACCATGTGCATTGATGTATCCAATTTGCGCAGGCGTAATCCCTGCATCACGAATCGCGGCTTCCATCGCCAGCGCGGCGCCTGAACCGTCTTCACTCGGTGAAGTCATGTGATACGCATCACCGCTCATGCCAAAGCCGACTAGCTCACAATAGATGTCCGCACCCCGTGCTTTGGCATGTTCATATTCTTCGAGCACCATCACACCGGCACCATCACCAAGAACAAAACCGTCACGATCTTTGTCCCAAGGGCGCGAAGCGGCTTGTGGATCATCGTTACGCGTTGATAGCGCTTTCGCGGCCGCAAATCCACCAACACCAAGCTCTGTCGAGGCTTTTCGGCGCCGCCTGCCACCATCGCATCGGCATCACCAAACGCAATCATACGCGCCGCATGGCCAATATTATGCAGACCGGTAGTACACGCTGTTGAAATCGAGATGTTTGGGCCACGCATGCCATAGTTAATCGACACGTGTCCTGCAATCATATTGACGATAGTGGATGGGACAAAGAACGGGCTAATCTTACGTGGGCCTTTGTCTATGAATGCGCGGTGGTTTTGTTCAATCAAACCAAGACCACCAATCCCTGATCCGATCGCAACACCAATACGGTGCGCATTGTGGTCGTCAACTTGCAATCCGGAGTCTTTAATGGCTTGAATGCTGGCAGCAACGCCGTATTGAATGAACAAGTCCATTTTTCGTGCATTCTTTTTTCGACATGTAGTCTTCACAATTGAAGTCTTTCACCATGCCAGCAAATTGAGTAGCAAAGGCACTGGCATCAAAATGCTCGATGGCGGAGATACCGCTTTGCCCGGCTAGTAGAGCTTTCCATGAGGACTCAACTGAGTTACCGACGGGTGATAACATACCCATGCCAGTGACAACAACACGACGCTTAGACACGATGATATTCTCCGGAGAATATAAATTGGGATTGTAGAGTAGATTATAAAAAACACAGGCGATCAAGAAGACCGCCTGGTAGGATTCTGAGATTACGCTGAAGCGCCGACAACGTAGTCGATAGCGGCTTGTACAGTCGTGATCTTCTCTGCTTCTTCATCTGGAATCTCTGTATCGAATTCCTCTTCAAGAGCCATTACCAGCTCAACGGTATCCAGAGAGTCCGCGCCCAAGTCGTCTACGAATGAAGCTTCGTTTTTCACTTCTGCTTCGTCGACACCTAGTTGCTCAATGATGATTTTCTTTACGCGTTCTTCGATGTTGCTCATATTAATACTAGTCCTTACAAGATTCGCAGATGCGATATGTGCTGTAGTTTATTCATTAATGTGGAAGTTGCAAGACCTCCACGGCTGGTCAAACCACGATTTGGGGACAAATCAATCGGAGTTTGACGTGTGTCATTCGAGATTGCAACGGTCTCGATCAAATCATGTACATGCCGCCGTTAACGTGCAAGGTCTCGCCCGTCATGTATGCGGCATCGTCAGAGGCTAAAAAAGCGACCGTTGCAGCAATCTCTTTAGGATCGCCTAGACGTCCCGCTGGCACTTGTGCCAAGGTTGCTGCACGCTGATCATCACTGAGGGCCTTCGTCATATCGGTTTCGATAAACCCAGGCGCAACGGTGTTGACGGTAATACCACGCGCAGCCACTTCACGCGCCATGGATTTAGTAAAACCAATGACGCCCGCTTTTGCTGCGGCATAGTTGGCTTGTCCCGCATTACCCATCACTCCGACCACAGAACCAATATTAATGATTCGGCCGCAGCGTTTTTTCATCATCGCACGCAATACTGCCTTTGATAAACGGAAGATCGACGTCAAGTTAGTATCAATGATATCTTGCCACTCGTCGTCTTTCATACGCATCAATAGGTTATCACGAGTGATACCTGCGTTGTTAACCAGAATATCAACATCACCAAATTCTTTTTTGATCGTGGCTAATACGTCCGCCACGGAATCCGGTGATGTGACGTTCAAGGCCAACCCCTTACCGTTTTCACCGAGGTAGTCGCTGATCGCTGCGGCACCGTTTTCACTGGTTGCCGTCCCGATCACTGTTGCACCACGCTCTGCCAAAAGCTCTGCCGTTGCTCGGCCAATACCTCGGCTGGCGCCTGTCACCAGCGCTACTTTTCCGTCTAGTTTCATTCGGTTACCCTTTTTATTGATTCTACCGACGTCTGCCGGCAGTCACAGAATATGATCACCATGCAATCACGCTTACGCGGTCGCAGCAGCAAGGCTCGCGCTGTCGTTAACAACCGCACTGCTCAATGATTTGTTGATACGTTTGGTCAATCCAGTGAGGACTTTACCTGGTCCAAACTCGAGGAGCTGCTCAACGCCTTCAGCCGTCATACGCTCAACGGTTTCCGTCCAGCGGACTGGGCTATGCAACTGACGCACAAGCGCTTCTTTAATGGCGGCTGGATCCGTTGGTGTCGCCACGTCCGCATTATTGATCACAGGGATGACAGGCACATTAAACGTCACAGATTCAAGCGCTTGCGCCAACTTTTCAGCAGCAGATTTCATCAATGCACAGTGTGATGGTACGGATACTGGCAATGGTAGTGCACGCTTAGCGCCCGCTTCTTTGCACAGCGTATTGGCGCGATCAACCGCGTCTTTGTTACCCGCAATCACAACTTGACCTGGCGAGTTAAAGTTAACAGGCGAAACCACTTGCCCTTGAGCAGCTTGTTCGCACGCCGTTGCAATCGCATCATTATCCAAGCCAATAATCGCTGACATGGCACCGACACCGGCAGGGACCGCTTCTTGCATCAATTGGCCACGCAGCTCGACAAGCTTGATGGCTTCTTTAAAGTCTAAGATACCCGCACAGACCAACGCTGAGTATTCACCCAAGCTATGACCTGCAAGTACCGACGGTGTGGCACCACCTTGTGATTGCCAGACACGCCAAATCGCCACTGATGCCGCTAACAAAGCAGGCTGAGTGCGATGGGTTTCATTCAAGTCTGCGTCAGGACCTTGTTGAACCAACGCCCATAAGTCATACCCAAGTACCTCTGAGGCCTCTGCAAACGTCTGCTGAACCACACCATACTGTTCAGCTAACTCACCGAGCATACCCACGGCTTGCGAGCCTTGACCCGGAAATACGATCGCTGTTTGAGTCATATTAGTTTCCTATTTATTTAGAATCTGACCAGTGCAGACCCCCATGCAAAACCGCCACCAAATGCTTCGAGCAATACCGTTTGACCACGTTGAATGCGTCCATCACGCACCGCTTCATCAAACGCAGTCGGTACAGAAGCCGCTGATGTGTTGCCATGGCGGTCTAGGGTTAACACCACTTGATCCATCGACATCGCGAGCTTTTTCGCGGTCGCTTTAATAATTCGGTAGTTCGCCTGATGAGGACTAACCAATCAATATCTGACTTCTCAATTTGGTTTGCCTGAAGTGTTTCTGTAACGATATTCGCAAGCTGATTCACCGCGACTTTGAACACTTCGTTGCCGGCCATATAAAGCCAGGCTTCATCCGATATTTGCGATTGACCCCGATCGGGATACTTAAGCTTCAAAAGCTCCCCAAATTTTCCATCCGCTTTTAAGTGGGTGGATAAAATCCCGTCTTGCTCATCCGCTGAAAGCACCACGGCTCCCGCACCATCACCAAATAAAATGATGGTAGAACGATCTGCCGGATCACAGGTATGCGAGAGGCGATCTGCACCGATCACGAGCGCATTTTTCGCCAGCCCATTTTTAACGTACTGATCGGCTACACTCAACGCATACACAAACCCAGAACACGCAGCGGCAATATCAAACGCCGGACAGCCTTGTATGCCCAACATGGCTTGCACATCACAGGCAGCAGCTGGAAACGCACGTTCACCACTGGTCGTGGCAACAATAATGAGATCGATGTCATGTTTATCGATGGCAGCCATCTCAATAGCCTGCACGCCGGCTTGATAAGCCATTGAGGCCACAGTGTCTGTCGGTGCAGCAATGCGACGTTCTTTGATCCCCGTGCGGGTCACAATCCATTCGTCACTGGTGTCTACCATCTTTTCAAGGTCAGCATTGGTGCGAACCTGTTCAGGCAAATAGCTGCCTGTGCCCAAAATCTTACTATACATGAAGACTACTAATGCCTCTCGAGAAGAACTGCCTCTAAACGGTCACTTATCTTAGTTGGAATTTGCCGTTCAACCTCGTGCACCGCTTCAAAAATAGCGTTTTCGTAAGCGGCGATATCTGCGCGTCCGTGGCTTTTTACAACGATGCTGCGCAATCCTAGCAAACTTGCGCCGTTGTACTGGTCGGGTTTCAGCTGCTGGAGTTGATTTAAAAGTTCGGAAAATAGCCATTTCGCGATCCAGCGCTTGATAGGATGCGGGTTAAGGTGGGCTTTCACCTTATCAATGATCAAGCTGGCGACGCCTTCGCTGGTTTTTAATGCGACATTGCCGACAAAGCCATCACAGACGATGACATCAGTCTTACCCGTGTAAATTTGATCGCCTTCGACATAGCCGGTGTAATGCACTGATGGGCTATGTTTAAGCAAATCGGCACAGCGACGCACCCAGTCATTACCTTTGATCGCCTCTTCACCAATATTTAATAAGCCAATCCGCGGCGTGTGGCCAAGCTCTGCTTCGGCTAGAACGGCTCCCATGACGGCAAACTGAAATAGGGTATCGGCATCACAGGCCACATTCGCGCCCAAATCAAGCAGCCATTTGCGTTGATGGTTGGCACCCGGTAGCGCGGTGACTAACGCGGGCCGGTCAATACCGGGTAATAACTTGAGAAGATATTTGGATAACGCCATCAAGGCCCCAGTGTTGCCAGCACTGACACACGCATCCGCATCGCCGCTCGCGACTTTTTCAAGCGCGACACGCATAGAGGTTCCGGTGCTGCGTCGCAACGCGGTAGACGGGCGCATATCACTAGGGATCACGTCCGGGGCATGGACGATCGATAGACGAGAATGATGCTGGGCATTGAGCTGGAGAAGCAACGCCTGGATGCGAGATTCATCGCCCACCAGGATCACTTTTAGGTCCGCAAAACGCGACAGTGCCTGCACGGAGGCAGGCACTGTGACTTGGGGACCGAAATCCCCGCCCATCGCATCAAGTGCAATGGTTAGCCTAGTCAAGGGTCAACCTTACTTGTTGATAACCTTGCGGCCACGGTAGAAACCATCTGCAGTCACATTATGACGCAGGTGAGTTTCACCGCTGGTTTTGTCTACAGATACAGCTTGAGTACCCAGTGCATCGTGTGAACGACGCATACCACGCTTAGAACGGGTTTTACGGTTCTTTTGTACGGCCATTGACCCTACTCCTCGTTACTTTGCTTTAAGTTTTTTAGTGCGGCAAACGGATTTGGACGCTCATCAGCAAGTGGGATTTCCCCGTACACCATGTTGTCCGAACTGACTTTGCAGTCTGTATCTTCGTGCATGGCGACTTGTGGCAAGGCCACAATCAACTCGTCTTCGACTAATTGAATCAGATCAATCTCACCGTTTTCGTCGACTAATGCCGGCTCATAAGCATCCGGTAAATTGCCTACCTGGTCTTCATTGAAAACCGGGCTATAAACGAATTCAGTTTCATAGCGATACGAGAACGGCCCCCAACAACGTTGGCACTCAAGACTCACTGAAACGGCTGCTCGACCCGTTACAATTTTTAGACCTTGGGCATCAATGTCGAATGAAAGCATGACCTCTGCATCACTATCGATGCTTTGGGTTGTCTCACCGAGGCGCAACAATCGCGACTTGTCTACAATACCATCGTAGTCGAGTTGCTTTTGGGCACAACGGAACGGATCAACCGTCAGCGGTAGCTTTACCTTCTGCATAGGGCGCGAATATTAGCCTCCAAATGCGCTGGAGTCAAAGAAAATGTTACCTGCACGTCGCTGTTTAGGCTCGATACCCGCGCGACCGGTTTGCCGACATCGCGCAAGTTATCGTTTCAGGTTAGACTGAGTGCGAACAATTAACAAAAATCGATCGCGCGCTGGTCGTTCAAGGACACTGGCGCGCTTAACAAAGGAACGCTCATGCATACCACACAACCGCCAAACATTGTGCTGGCATCAAGCTCACCCTACCGCCAAGCCATCTTAAAAAAATTTGCACTCCCCTTTTCGACGTTTTCACCCGCCATTGACGAAAGTCGACTCGATAACGAACGCGCCACCGACTTGGTGGAACGGCTCGCACTCGAAAAAGCAATGGCCGGGATGCCGATGTTCGATAACGCCATCATTATAGGATCTGATCAGGTGTGTGTGATTGACGAGGAAGTGCTGGGCAAGCCGCATGAGCGAGATGTCGCCATTGAGCAGTTAAAACGCGCCAGCGGCAAGCAAGTCACCTTTTATACTGGGATCGCGGTGATCAATAGTGAAACCGGTGAGCACCAATCGGACGTCGAACCGTTTCATGTCGATTTTCGTGAGCTCACCGAGCAAGAGATTGTCCGCTACATCGATATCGAGCAACCGTTGGATTGTGCAGGCAGCTTCAAATGCGAAGGCTTAGGGATTGCTCTTTTTAACGCCATGCATGGCCGCGATCCCAATACACTAGTGGGTCTGCCACTGATCCGACTACGCGAGATGTTAGAGAAAGAAGGGATCAGGGTTATTTAACCGGCGTGTGATCTATCAATGCGGTTAGGCTGTCCAATACGGCAACGGGAGCAAATGGCGTTAGGCTAGCGGTGTCTTCAACGCCCCACGTCACAGCCAACCGTGCCATATCCGCATTCACGGCTAACTGCATGTCGTGGCCCGTGTCACCGATCATCATCGCTTTCTCTCGTGCAATACCCGTCTGTGCCAACACTTCGTCAAGCATTTGCGGGTCTGGTTTAGACGCCGTTTCATCCGCACAACGCGTCGCGACAAATAAATCCTGCGTGCCTGTCTCTGCCATCGCCCGATCTAAACCTGCCCGTGATTTTCCGGTTGCAACCGCCAACTGAAAGCCGTGTGCTTTTAATGCCACTAATGTGTCTTTTACACCAGGATAAAGCTGGCACGGTGTTAGATTGTCGTGGACAAATTGCTGGCGATAATGCGCAATCCAATTCGGATACCACGCCGGATCCGCGTCGGGATACAGTAGCTGATAGCCCTTTTCCAGACTCAAACCGATCATGGTTTGCAAGCGCTCAGGGGGTAACACCGGCAACTGACCGGTTAAACGCGCCGCCCGGTCAAGGCTAGACACGATCCGCCCAATGGAGTCCATCACCGTTCCGTCCCAATCAAAAATCAATAACGAATAGGGTGCAATGGCAGGGTGCGGCTGGCTGTTGGCTGATGTTAGTGCCAACTCACTCTCAGTATCAGTATCAAGCACGCAATGCGCTCCCCATCAGTCATGTGTTCGCGTGTTCGTCTGGCGTCGTCTCTTGTTTCGATTATGCGGTTTTGGCTCTCAGCCCCTCGAGGGCCCGCTCAAGCTTGGGCTCCATTGGTGCACTCAGCGTCATGGTGTCGTCATTCCCCGGATGCACAAACCGGATCGTGGCAGCATGAAGGAACAAGCGATCCAGCCCGACCGACTTGGTGTAAGCATCAAAGCGCGGATCACCATAACGATCATCCCATGCTAAAGGATGCCCTATATACTGCGCGTGCACCCGTATTTGATGCGTTCGCCCCGTCACAGGGCTGGCCTGCACCAAGGTGGCTTCAGCAAAGCTTTCAATCACCTTAAACCGCGTTTCAGACGGTTTCCCCTTCGGGTTTACGCGCACAATGCTGTTCACCTCATTTTTTAATAGCGGTGCAGTCACTTTGCGCTGTTTCGCTGGCCACGTTCCCATTACCAACGCGTAATAATCTTTTCGCACGGTTTTTTCCCGAAACTGCGCTTGTAAATGTCGCAGCGCCGAGCGTTTTTTCGCGATCAACAAAATCCCTGATGTGTCGCGGTCGATCCGATGCACCAACTCTAAAAAACGTGCCTTGGGCCGTAGGGCACGCATCGCCTCAATGGCGCCAAACTGCAAACCACTGCTCCGTGCACCGCCGTTCCTGAGGGCTTATTAAGCACCAATAAATGATCATCTTCATACAAAACACAGTGTTCAAGCGCCGCCACTTTATCTAACTTAGTGCTGGGCGCGGCTTTTTCTTCTTTGTCGGGAAGACGAATGGGCGGCACGCGCACTACATCTCCTGGCTGAAGTTTATACTCCGGTTTTATTCGTTTTTTATTCACTCGCACTTCGCCTTTACGAAGCACGCGATAAATCATACTTTTTGGGACATTTTTTAGCTGATTTCGCAAAAAATTGTCAATGCGCTGGCCGGCGATATCATCATCGATGTCGATAAATCGCACTTGGGATTTTTGTTCTGTCATAGCCTCTTATTCTACCTCTAAGAGCGTGGATATGCACCTGCAGAGCGTTCTAAAGCCGTTCAATGATTGGCGATTCATGAGGCCTCTCCACCAAGAGCGATACCACCACACCCGGATGTTCGTGCAAAAAAACGCCATATTCACTCGGTTTTTCTATCAAGCCAACATAAGCCAATAAAGCCGATTGCTGGACTTTAGTCTCCCTGCTATAGTTGCGGCGTTAGTCAGAAAAGCAAACGCTTAGCTGACACACGGTTTATCGCCTGTGACCGAGATATCGCGATTGGCATATTCGTGACGCTCTTGGTGTTAAAACAAGCGTGGCACGATTGCGAATCAAGCAGTCGATGACCGTTACGCGGTTTGTTCCGCAATAGCACCATAATTCCGAATGCTTTTAAGGCGTTACGCGGCAATTGGCGTAAGACGTAAACCCAAAGCACCCGTTAGTGTGTTGACACGAAGCTGTGAGTCAGTGTCAGAGCTCTCCGCCATCGGTAAAAAACGGCGGACGCCAACTGTGTAATCCGGTGAGTCATAAAAACCGTTGCAGCTGGCCGATTAAAACTTGCCCGAGCGCACCCCTGATTTTCTCCAGCCGGGAGGCTGCATCATATCAGACTTGGGGTCAGGCAGCATTGGCGACTGCTCTCGTCATCAACCGCTAATAACAACGATAAATAAATGAGAAAAATCAGATGAAAAGAATGTTGATTAACGCAACTCAGAAAGAAGAGTTGCGCGTCGCATTGGTTGACGGTCAAAGGCTGTTCGATCTCGATATCGAAAGCCCGGGCCATGAATCGAAAAAAGCTAACATTTACAAGGGACGCATTACTCGCATAGAACCCAGCCTGGAAGCGGCATTTGTTGATTACGGCGCAGACAGACACGGTTTCCTCCCGCTCAAAGAAATCGCCCGCGAATACTTCCCTTCTGGTTACAGCTACCAAGGCCGTCCCAACATCAAAGATGTGGTAAAAGAAGGCCAAGAAGTGATTGTCCAAGTGGACAAGGAAGAGCGCGGCAATAAAGGGGCGGCACTGACCACCTTTGTTTCTTTAGCCGGCAGTTACCTTGTCCTGATGCCAAATAATCCACGTGCAGGCGGGATCTCTCGTCGTATTGAAGGCGAAGAACGCAGCCAGCTGAAAGAAGCCATGTCCGGTCTCGAATTGCCACAAGGCATGGGGCTGATTGTCCGTACCGCAGGGGTCGGCAAATCGGCCGAAGAGCTTGAGTGGGATTTAAAGGTCCTTCTTAACCATTGGCAAGCCGTGAAAGAAGCGGCAGCGGCCAACCCTGCGCCTTTCCTTATCCACCAAGAAAGTAACGTGATTGCACGAGCGATCCGTGACTACTTGCGCCGTGATATTGGCGAGATTTTGATCGACAGCGAAAAAGTCTTCACTCGTGCGCGAGAGCATATCAAACTGATTCGCCCTGACTTTGTTAGTCGCATTAAGTTCTATGATGGCGAAGTCCCACTCTTTAGCCATTATCAAATCGAAAGCCAAATCGAATCGGCATTCCAACGCGAAGTCCGCTTACCCTCCGGTGGCTCGATTGTGATCGATCCGACCGAAGCGCTAACGTCTATCGATATCAACTCTGCCCGTGCAACCAAAGGCAGCGACATCGAAGAAACGGCCCGTCAGACCAATGTCGAAGCGGCAGAAGAAATTGCCCGCCAATTGCGTTTACGTGACTTAGGTGGTCTGGTGGTGATTGACTTTATCGATATGACCCCAGTACGCCATCAACGCGAAGTCGAAAACATGCTCCGTGATTCCGTCCGCATGGACCGTGCGCGGGTGCAAATCGGGCGTATTTCACGCTTTGGGTTACTGGAAATGTCACGTCAGCGCTTAAGCCTTCATTGGCTGAAGCCAGTCACCATATTTGTCCACGCTGTAAGGGCACCGGTGTCATTCGTGATAACGAATCACTGTCTCTATCTATCCTTCGTTTGATGGAAGAAGAGGCAATGAAAGAAAACACCGCACAAGTGCTCGGCATTGTCCCTGTACCGGTTGCCTCGTATCTGCTCAACGAAAAACGCCGCTCCGTCCAACATATTGAGAAGTATCACAATGTGAAGGTCGTTGTGGTGCCAAACGACGAGATGCAGACCCCGCACTTTGATGTGGTTCGTGTGCGCGGTGGTGAAGAGATGGCTGATTTGTCTTATCAATTACCAGGCCAAATCGACGCGTTGAAAGAAGCAGAAGCACGCGAAGAACCGCAGCAAGCACGTCCAGCGAAAAAGCGTGAAGAGCCGGTTCTACAAGGCTTTGCCGCACCGACGACACCTGCACCAAGCGCGCCAACCAAAGCTGCGCCAGTGGAAGAATCGGTTAAAGCGCCAACATTGGGTTTATTTGCAAAAGTAAGTCAGTTTATTTCTGGCCTATTCAGTGCCCCTGCCAGTGACGAGTCGACCCGCCAAGCCACACAAGAAGCAGCGCAACCTGAAGCATCCAGCCAGGAACAAAGCCAGAAATCGTCCGGCGATCAACAAAATCGTCGCCGCAATCAGTCTCGCGGTGACCAGTCTCGTGGCAATAGCCGGCCACAACCGACAGACGAGCAAGATGACAACAGCAATAACGATCGCGGTCGTAACACCAAGCAACGTCGTCAGAATAAACCACAGGAAGAGCGTCGTGACAACAATCGTAAAGGCAAGAAGCCGCGCAACGATAACCGTAACGACAAAGCGAAAAAGCCTGTAGAGCAAGAATCAACGGTACCACCAAAAGACGACAGTAAAGCGGCTAAACCACAAGCTGAAAAAGTGGATACCAAAGATCAGAAGCAACACGACGAGAAAGCGGAGAAAACCGAACAGGTTAAACAGCGCCGTCAACGTCGTAAGCTGAACCGTAGCGTGCGAATCAACAAAGAAGCGGCAGAAACAAACGCGCCGGTAGAGACATCAACCGACCAAGGCAAAGACTTGCATCAAGTTGGCGCCGAAGTGGCACAACAAGCGAAACAGCAACCGGAAAATGGCAAAAAAGAAGGCCAGCAGGACAAGCGTCGTAACCGTCGCTCACCACGTCACCTTCGTGCCAGTGGTCAGCGTCGTCGTCGCCGTCCAATGGTGAAAAGCCCAATGCCGCTTACCACCGGCATGGCCTCACCAGAAATGGCAATGGGTAAAGTGTGGTCAGCCGAGCAACCAGTCAAGGTGAAGCAAGATCGTCGTCGCCAAGACAAACGTCAAAATCACAAGCCAATTGTTAGCGGTGTTGCACGTCCTGAAATGGCAATGGGTAAAGTCATTGTCATGCGAAACAAACCAGCGGATATCGCACCTGTCTCCACCCAACCGACGGCATCCGTGAGCACACCAGCGCCTGAGCAAAAGCCGGCACAACCCGTGCAAACGCCTGAAGTTGAAACCACTGCATCAGTAGAAGCAACGCCACAAGTGGCGGTTTCACCAGCACCGGCCACCACACCGGAGCATGATCGAACGTTGATTTGGTGACAGAGAAGGTGATTGAACGCGAGGTGGCAATCAATGCGCCTACTGCAACCATTCAGTACCGCCGTGCAACATCGCCAATGATGAAAGCACCGGCACCGAATGAGAATGAGAATGAGACAGTCGAACACAGTCCTGTGGCTATCGCTGCGTTCAAAGCGCCAAGCAAAGATACGAAATCAGCGGGTAGCGCCAGCGCACGTGCATCAGCGTATGCGCCAGCGACTAAACCCCAGCACTAGTCGCCAATCTTAACAGCGCTATCAAAGGCCTCAGCCTATGCTGAGGCCTTTTTCGATCTCGGCAACGCCATTTACGCTACAACGCTTTTTATCTGTGCTACTCAAGGCGGCACGACGTCCTCTCACTTGCAGTGATACATAGAAAAGTGCGTCAATCCACACGCTTCTACCGATACTTCCTTGTCAAAGCGAAAAAACTCAGTAACGTCGTAACTGGATGCGTTCCTCAAGCCTGATTATTCACTTTAGTATTGACTCATGCAGCGCGAGAGAACACACCATCTTTATAAAAGTGCTGTAGGGAAGACGCTGTTTATTATGAAGAAGTTTCTCGCTGTGTATCCATTTAAACGCCTTCATCACACGCTGATGCTGGCTTTCTTATTACTAAGCCTTCTCCCGCTCACCTTGGTGGCCTTGTTTTTTTTAAATAGCTATAGCCACGATCTGCAAAAGCAAAGTACCGCACACCTTTTATCAGTTCGAGATAGCAAGCAACAACAAATCAATGACTACTTGGATGCCCAAGAGGCCGAAGTACTGGGCTTTGTCGCGTCTGAGCTTGCCTATGCCAGCGGCGGCCATTTTTATGGTTTAATAGATGCGTTTCGCCGCTTGCGTCCTGACATTGAGCAAGCACGTCAATATGCCCAACGTCGCTATCTTCCTGAGTCTGGTAACAAAATGAAAACGCCAGTGGATAAATACGATCCCAATTATTCGGCCACGGAGCGTTATCGGCTGCTCCACCAACGTTACCATCGCGCTTATCAAGCTTTGCTCGCGCGCGCCGATTTCGATGATGTTTTACTCGTCGATAAGCAAGGCAACGTCACCTACTCAGTCAAAAAGCAGTCCAACTATGGGACTAATTTACTAACAGGCCCGTTCCGAGAGACCATATTGGGACACACCTTTTCAGCACTAATACAGCATAATCAAAAGATACAAGGTAAGCTTGGTCCGATTCCACATGTCATCATGTCAGACTTTTCACCCGCTCAAGATGGCATCCCTGTAGCATGGCTAGGGGCACCGATTATTCAACAGGGATACCTTCACAGCTACGCCCTGTTTAGGCTCCCCAATCAGGCCCTTGCCGCATTGATGGCACCGAGAGAGTCCAACGGTATCCAAACCGTATTAGTCGGAGAGGACGGCCAAGTCCGTGCGCAGTCAGCAACCTCTACTGCTATTACCAACAGCACACCGGTGATGGACAAGGCGCTGGCGGGTAATACCGGCGTGACCCGTTATCAAAACCCCTCGGGCAACACATTACTGGCGGCTTATACCCCCATTGATACTCATGGCTTAAGGTGGGGACTCGTCGCGAGGTGCCTACGACCGTCGCATTCGCACGAGTCCACCAGCTAGAGCAGCTATTTATTGTCGCCATGCTGCTCGCCACCCTCGCGGTGGTGGTTGCCTCACACTATGTGTCTAATTTTATTACTCGCCCTCTACTCCAGCTTACTTGGGCAGCAGAAAAAGTCAGTGCCGGCGATCTCGATACCCAGATCCATCACACACGCAGGCCTGATGAAGTCGGCCGACTTGCCGTGAGTTTTGCGCGCATGCGTCATGCTATCCGCGAGAAAATCCAGTTGATTCAACAGCAAAATCAAACCTTGGAAGCCAACATCTCCACCATCAAAGCCCAGAACCAAGAACTACAGCTGGCCAACACGCTAAAAGATGAGTTTCTCGCGACTACCTCACATGAACTGCGCACCCCACTACACGGCATGATGGGTATTGCAGATGCGATGATTGATGGGGCTAACGGCCCAATTAGTCGTGATCATCAGTACCAGCTGTCGATTATCGTTAACAGTGGCCAACGCCTAGCTAAACTGGTTGATGACCTGCTCGATTACCACAAAATGCGCTATGGACAGCTAGAGCTCGAACAATACCCCGTCGATATCAACGCCATCACACAACTGGTGCTCTCGCTCGCTAAGCATTTAAAAAAAGATAAACCCTTAGAGATTATTAATCAGCTAACTGATTCGCCGGTATGGGTATACGCTGATCCGCAGCGACTCGAGCAAGTCATGTACAACCTGCTTGGTAATGCGATTAAATTTACCGATGCGGGCAAAATAGTGATCAGCGCTGACACCATTGATGACCGTATTCGTGTCCAAGTGGTTGATACCGGTAAAGGGATCCCCGCCGAGCAACTCAGCCGTGTCTTTGAGCCACTCGCCCAAGCCGTAAGCGGCCACTATCACTATCAGCACGGTGCGGGCTTGGGCTTATCGATTAGCCGACAGCTGATTGAATTGATGGGCGGTCAACTCTATGTCAGCAGCCAGCCGCATGTGGGGACCACGTTTAGTTTCACACTCGATAAAGCGCCTCAGACTCCCTCGCTTGCGGCTGAGCGCCTACAGCCAGCACCGGTGCCGGAACAAACCAACATCCTAGACGTTAACGCGCTCTCACCGATCCACGATGAAACAAGCGCGCCTTCGCCATCACCCCAGGCGGAAAACGGGCTACATATTTTGGTTGTCGACGATGAGCCGACCAACCAGCAAATCTTAACCTGCTTTCTCCACATTGAGGGCTATCAGGTTTCAACCGCCAGCGATGGCCGCACAGCGATAGAGAGAGTGATCGCCATGCCGCCCGATCTCGTGCTCCTGGATGTTCTTATGCCAGGTATGAGTGGCTTTGAAGTCTGCGAACAACTAAGAGCACACTTTGATCACGCGACACTGCCCATCATTATGCTGACTGCTCTTAACCAGCCCGACGATCGCGTTTACGGCTTTAAAGTGGGTGCCAATGATTACCTCAGTAAACCTTTTGATAAAAGAGAGCTGGCCGCGCGGATCGCCACACACCTGACTGCCAGTCAAGCAGAGCAACGACGCCAGGAAAATCAACGCCTTGAACAAGCCTTGGAGCAGAGCGCACAACAACAAGCCAGCCTACTCGAGACCCAGTCTTGGCTGATCTCACAGCTCTCTCTCGCCCCCGAACCCATGTTAGGCATAAGCGTGATGGCCAAGTTCGATTCGTTAATGAGTCCGCAGCCACCTTGTTTAAGCGTGATAAAGAGGAGGTTAAACGTATGCATGGCCACGCACTCATAACCGCCCCTGAGCACGCCCATCATATCGAACAGTACCAAGGACCACTCACCGCGTATATTGACGGAGCCCCCGAGTACGTTGATGGCATGTTGTTACGCTTTCCTGCCGAATCTGATATCGACAGTCTTTATGTGATCAACAGCGACACCCCCGTCTCGCAAACTCGAATCCAAAGCCTTGAGAGCGCGATCGAAGCCCTCTCTGGGTATGCATTGCTCGGGGATGTTCGTCAACTTGACGCACTAAAAGCCATGGGCGGCGAGTTTGAGGCTCTGGCCGAAAAAGCCGAACACCAACAAGAAAGTAAAACCAACACCCGCAGGCAGCTAATTGTCGACGCCATGGTCGTAGGATTAGATTACTGGGAAGAAGCCACAGGCAAAACCAAGTTCGACTTTGCCGAACAAAGCGGCTTATGGCGCGTGTACCTTGACCGCAGCAGCTTACAAACCCGAACCCTGGACAAGTACCTTCTGCTGGAAACCCTGCCCAAAACGCCAAGATGGCGTACCGTACTCAACTCGATTCGCTTTATTCTCGACCACGGCGACAAACGCAGCCCTACCCGCACCCAACTGGAATCCTATTACCAACAACTGCGTCAGCTATTGTTAGACGACTAACAACACACCAACCACCGCAATAAAGTGCCTCCCCTTCTTGGGGACAGGCACTTTTATTTTGTCTCTTTCCTTGCGGAGACAGGCACGTTACACCACACCATTTTTCATTTCCCTACGGGGACAGACACCTTAAGTCATAAAGTGTCTGTCCCCACTATTTCGCTACTACTACCACCACTAAAGTGCCTGTCCCCACTACTACCACTACCACCAATTAATAATCGTCACAAACCAACGTTACGGTTCTACCTATACAGCGTGCCTAAAAGCGATTGAAACCAAGGAAAGAAGTGAAATTGAGCGCTTTATCACAACAAAAATAAAGATAAATTTTCCGACGAGAAATAAGAGAACAAGCGCGTGTGACATGAGTCACTCCATCAATAATAACCATGTAAACTATTGATAATAAATAACTTAAAGTTGATATTATTGAAGGTGAAATTAACGAATTTGAGACTATCGCCGGAAGGTTCGTCTTCTCGAGACCATCATTTTAACGAAATTAACGTCAGTCGTAGACCTTTTTACGGTTTTAACGATTTCGGCCGTTGCAGCAACGAGCTAACTGGGGCTTAGTAAATATGTTTGCTGGCCTAACCCTTTTTGATAACAACACAACTGACAACCAACAACGAAAGGTCAGCAATGGGGCAACATTGAGCTCATAAAGGTTGTAAATAGAGAGCTCACCACATCCATCACGTGAACTGAAAGCAACAGTAAGGAATGGCTATGTTTTCGAATAACTTCAAAGTTGCGAGCAAGACCCTACTTGCCTCTGCAATTATTGGTGCGTTAAGCGCAAGTGCCGGTGTCAGTGCCGGTGTCAGTGCCGCCGAGCGCAGTGAGCTCACCATTCATCCAAAAGAGTTTAATACCTTTGTCCGTAACTTTAACCCTTACTTAGGGTCGACGTATCTTCACACAACTACCGATTTTGTTTATGAACCTTGGTGGTCTTTAATGAACTAAAAGGCAACGAACCCGTCTTTCGTATTGCGACAAATTACGAAATGGCAGACGATCTGAAAAGTATCACCTTTACGCTACGAAAAGACGTCAAATGGTCAGATGGCGAAGCTATACCGCTGATGATGTGGTGTATTCGTTTGATTTAGTCAAGGAAAACCCTGAACTCGATCAATCTGGCATTAACCAGTGGATCGATAATGTAAAAAAAGTCGACGACTACACCGTCCAGTTTGAGCTCACCGAGGCTAACTCCAATGTGCCTTACGAAATTGCGAAAGTACCTGTGGTGCCTGAGCATGTATGGAAAAATGTTGAAGAGCCCGCATCTTACACCAACGAAAATCCAGTAGGTTCAGGTCCCTTCACCACAATCGATACCTTTACCTCGCAACTTTATATTCAATGCCGCAACCCACATTATTGGGACAATGACAATCTCGACGTAGATTGCCTGCGCGTGCCGCAAATTGCCAATAACGATCAATTTTTGAGCAAGGTAATCAACAGCGAAATGGATTGGACGTCCTCGTTCATTCCTGACATTGATCGCACGTATGCTGCGGCTAATCCAAACCATCATTATTGGTATCCTGCGGCCGGTACCCAAGCCTTTATGGTCAACTTTAATGACCCGGATCCGGCCAAACGTGAAGCGTTGACCAATGTTGATTTCCGCCGTGCCTTTTCGATGGCGATAGATCGTCAAACCATCATTGATATCGCGTTTTATGGCGGCGGCACAGTCAACGACTTTGCGTCAGGCCTTGGCTATGCCTTCGAAGCTTGGTCGGACGAGTCCGTGCATGAGAAGTATCGTCAATACAACACTTATAATTTGGATGGTGCTAAAGCGCTACTCGCCAAATCCGGCTTTAAAGACCAAGATGGCGATGGCTTTGTCGAAACGCCCTCGGGCAAATCGTTTGAACTCGAGATCCAATCGCCTAATGGCTGGACCGACTTCAACAACACCGTACAACTGGCAGTAGAACAGCTTGCCGACGCCGGTATCAAGGCCAAAGCACGTACCCCGGATTTTTCGGTGTATAACCAAGCCATGCTCGAAGCCGACTACGATGTGGCCTACACCAACTACTTTCACGGTGCTGACCCCTACACCTATTGGAACAGTGCTTACAATTCCAACTTGCAAGACGGGGATGGCATGCCGCGGTTCGCGATGCATTACTACCAAAATGCAGATCTAGACAAGTTACTAGACAGCTTCTACAAAACCGCGGATAAAGCCGAGCAGCTGGAAATTGCCCACCAAATCCAAGCGATTATCGCCAAGGATCAGGTCACCATTCCGGTGCTTTCCGGCGCGCAGATGTATCAATACAACACAACCCGCTTCACCGGCTGGTGGAACGAAGACAATCCGAAAGGTCGCCCTTCTATCTGGGCTGGCATTCCAGAGCGTCTTCTTCACGTGCTGGACCTTAAGCCCGTCCAGTAACCACTTATGGGCGCCTCGTGCGCCCGCTTTTCCACGGTGTTCACGCCACGAACATCACCACTTCGCTGTGTAAGGTGTGGGTTATGGGTTATTTTTTCCGACGGCTAACTTTTTACATGATTGCCCTTTTAGTGGCAGCAACACTCAATTTTATTATTCCACGTGCCATGCCCGGAGATCCGGTCACCATGATGTTTGCCAACGCCTCGGTGCAAGTCACGCCTGAGCGGATTGAGGCAATGAAACAACTGCTCGGCTTTGTCGATGGCCCGCTCTACATGCAGTACTTCACCTACATGAAAAATGTACTGAGTTGGGATTTGGGTACCTCTATCCAATTTTATCCGTTATCGGTTAACGAACTTCTAGGTAAAGCCTTTGGCTGGTCATTGTTTCTCGCCGGCAGTGCGGTGCTGCTTTCTTTTTCCCTAGGCTCCATTCTGGGCATTTTTGCCGCGTGGAAACGAGGTGGTAAATACGATGCCATGATCACACCGGGGATGCTGATTATCCAAGCGGTACCGCAAGTGGTGATTGCGATGCTCGCGCTGTTTATTTTCGCTATCGGACTAAAATGGTTTCCGACCGGCTACGCTTATACCCCAGGAGTGACGCCCGACTGGACTAGTTGGACCTTTATTAAAGACGTCGCCTATCACGCCGTACTGCCGCTTTTTTGTGCCTCCATCATTCAAGTAGGCGGCTTTTTGGTCAACATGCGCAACAACATGATTAACCTGCTTGCGGAAGACTACATCACCATGGCGCGCGGCAAAGGCTTAAGCGAAAACCGGGTGGTATTTAACTACGCAGCACGAAATGCCCTTTTACCGAGTGTCACCGCGCTATCGATGTCGTTGGGCATCGCCATCGGTGGTCAGCTGATTGTGGAAATCATCTTTAACTACCCCGGTCTGGGCTCAGTGCTGTTGAACGCAATCAACGCGCGTGATTACCAAGTCCTGCAAGGCCAGCTGCTGATTATGACCTTGTTTATGCTCTCGTTTAATTTGATTGCCGATATGTTGTACGTGGTGCTTGACCCACGTCTACGAACCGGAGGCAAAGAATCATGAAAGATCTCCTCACCCTTATCGTGCGCAACAAAATCGCTCGCGCAGGCTCGATCATTGTCGGCCTGTTTATTTTGATGGCGATATTCGCCCCTTTACTGACCCAGCATGCGCCCGATAAACGCACCGGTAATCCACATGAATACCCTAGCTTTGTGGTTAAAGCGGCACAAGCCAACCCGGATGGCTGGATCGCCACTCATTTGGCCGACCACCCACGGACGTTATTGATGTCAAAAGACGCGGAACATGCCCTTGGCACCACCCGTATGGGTCGTGATGTGTGGTCCCAGTTACTCCATGGTGCACGCGTTTCACTGGCAGTCGGCTTTGGCGCCGGGATCACCGTGTGTGTGCTCGCCACCTTAATTGGCATTACCGCCGGCTATTTAGGCGGTTGGGTTGACGATGTGCTTACCGCCGCGATGAACATCATGCTGGTGATCCCACAATACCCGCTTCTTTTTGTGCTGGCCGCGTTTATCGGCGAAGCCGGGCCGCTGACGATTGCCATCATTATTGGTTGTACCTCCTGGGCTTGGGGCGCACGGGTAGTCCGATCGCAAACCCTTGCCCTGCGCGAAAAAGAGTTCGTGAAAGCCGCCGAGGTGCTAGGCGAGTCGCGCTTTCGTATCACCTTTGTCGAAATCTTACCTAACCTCGTACCCATTGTTGGCGCCAGCTTTATTGGCTCGGTGATGTATGCCATTGCCATGGAGTCGATTATCTCCTTCTTGGGGCTTGGCGATCCCAACACTATCAGCTGGGGGATCATGCTCTATAACGTGCAAACGTCATCCTCGATGCTGATCGGCGGCTGGTGGGAGCTGCTCGCACCGTGTATCGCGCTGACCTTGCTGGTTACAGGGCTTGCGTTACTCAACTTCGCGGTAGATGAAATTGCCAACCCACAATTACGTGCACAAAAAGGCATGAAGCGCTGGAAAAAACTCAGCCAGCAAGAAAGAAAAGCCCGCGACGAGAATCCCGTTGCCGAACACATGCTGATCAGTGGAGATAAATCATGAGTCGCACCCCACTTATCTCAATCCGTGACCTGTGCGTGGACTACATTACCGATGCCGGTGATGTCCGTGCCTGTGATCACGTTAGTTTTGACATAGCCCCCGGCGAGGTATTTGGCTTAGCCGGCGAATCCGGGTGCGGTAAATCTACCGTCGCCTTTTCGCTGATGCGTCTGCACAAACCACCCGCATTTATCAACGGCGGCGAAGTGGTTTTTAACGGCGAAAATATCCTCGATTACAGCGATGCCCGCATGCGTGATTTTCGCTGGCGGGAGATGTCGATGGTGTTTCAAAGCGCCATGAATGCGCTTAATCCAGTGCTGACGCTTGAAGATCAGTTTTGCGATGTGCTGATGCGCCATACCAATATGACACGTAAGCAAGCAATAAAACGCGCGCAAGGCTTGCTGGAAATTGTCGATATTCACCCCAGCCGCCTGACCGACTATCCGCATCAGTTCTCGGGCGGGATGCGCCAACGCTTGGTGATCGCCATCGCGCTAGCCCTCAACCCGAAAATGATCATCATGGATGAGCCAACCACGGCGCTAGATGTGGTAGTGCAGCGAGAGATCTTGCAAAAAATCTACGCGTTAAAAGAAGAGTTTGGCTTTTCCATTCTCTTTATCACCCACGATTTGTCGCTGATGGTGGAGTTTTCCGACCGCATTGGAATCATGTACTCCGGTGAACTGATTGAAGTCGCGCCGTCCAAACAGGTACTCAACAACCCCTATCACCCTTACACCGAAGGGCTGGGCAGCTCATTCCCTTCACTCACCGGGCCCAAGCGCCAGCTCACCGGGATCCCAGGCAACCCACTGAACTTGCTCGAGATACCCACTGGTTGCCGCTTTCAAGCGCGCTGTGCTCAGGTGCATGAACAGTGCCGAACCACCCAAACCGCGCTGCGCCAAATCGAACCCGGCCGTTATTCCAACTGCCACCTATACGGCGAGCCGATCGCCCAACAAAAAGCCTAATATCGTGCCAATGTGAGGATGTCCGTAATGAGTACAGGTCTTGGAGAACTGCTGGTTGAAGGGAAAAACGTAGTCAAAGACTTCCCCATCAATAGCCATGCCCTTAAACAACCCATGATGCGAGCGATTCATGATGTCTCGTTCAAAATGTACAAAGGCCGTGGACTTGCGGTGGTGGGTGAATCGGGCTCGGGCAAATCAACCACCGCGAAAATGATCGCCAAAATGTACGCCCCGACCGACGGCTGCATTGAATACCGGGGGCGCGATATTACCACCATTAAAAAACGCAATGAGCTGATGCGCTATCGCGAAGGGCTACAAATGGTTTGGCAAGATCCCTTTGGCTCGCTCAACCCCACCCATAATGTGTTTCACCATATCGCGCGGCCACTGATTATCCACAAAAAAGTCGCCAAGCGAGACAAAGCGATACTGAAAGAACGGGTGTTTGAACTACTCGAACAAGTGGGCCTGACGCCCGCCAAAGAAACGGCGGAAAAATTTCCCCACCAGCTATCTGGCGGCCAACGTCAACGCATCAACCTAGCGCGTAACATCGCCGTGGGCGCAGAAGTGGTACTCGCCGATGAGCCAACCTCGATGCTGGATGTGTCGATTCGTGCCGGGGTGCTTAACCTGATGGAGGAAATGAAGTTTGAGAAGCAAATGTCGCTGCTCTACATCACCCATGATATCGCCACCGCGCGTTACATCGCCGAAGACTTGGCGGTGATGTACGTCGGCCATATGGTCGAATGGGGCGACACCGAAGAGATTATTCACCGCCCTCAGCATCCTTACACCCAGCTGTTGGTCTCGGCCGTCCCCGACCCCAGCAAATCCATTCACGAAAAACTAAAGGGCAATAAAGGGGAAATCCCCCTATGGACGCCAGATTCCCTCGGCTGCTCCTTTGCTGGCCGCTGCCCCCAAGCGACGGCCAAATGCACCGAGCAGTTGCCCGGCGTGACCAAACTCGCCGACAACCACTTTGTGCGCTGCTATTTGTACGAGCAATAGCGTTAACCGATAACGACAAACAAGGATGCCATCATGCAAGTGCTGACCAATCACATTGGCTACTCGTTACACGGTGACAAACACGCGGTGATCGTCAGTGACAGCGAACCCCTCACCGGCACGCCTGTGGCACTGATTTCCCTGCCTCCTTGTAAGGGGACAGGCACATTTAGCACTGCCGACCAAGCAGCCTCCTCTTCTGGGGACAGGCACTTTAACGATGCCACAGAAGGTGCGCAAAATTTTACGGGGACAGGCACTCTTACTCACGGGACAGACGCTTTAGTTCATAGAGTTCATAGGACAGACACAGTTACTACGCATAACGTGGTGGCACAGTTTGTATTACGCCAGGGCACACCGCTCACACACTGGCAGATGGGCACGGCCTATACGCTTGATTTGTCCGACTTCGCTCATCAAGGGCGCTATCAACTGGCGCTGTTAACAGACACGCCGGTCTATTCGCATCCGTTTGAGATCAGTGATAATTGTCTGTTTCACACCACCTTTTCCGACCTGCTCCATTATTTTAAATCGCAGCGGTGTAGCGGCATCTATGAACACGCGGATCAGCACGCCAAGGAATTTGACTCTAATGAACGCGTGGATGTGTCCGGCGGTTGGTACGATGCCTCTGGCGATGTGAGCAAATACCTGAGCCATCTTTCCTACGCCAATTACTTTAACCCGCAGCAAATCCCATTGTTAGCTTGGGGGCTGGCCGATCTCTCTAGCCAATTTAGTTCGGATACACTGCCGGCGTTTATGCGCACTCGCCTGGCTGATGAAGCCAAGCACGGCGCCGATTTTCTTCTCCGTATGCAGCACCCAAGTGGCTTTTTTTACATGACGGTGTTTGATCAATGGTCGAAAGACCCAGAGCGCCGCACCCTCTGCGCCTACGCGACTCAAGACGGGGTGATGAGTGATGCTTACCAAGCCGGTTTTCGCCAAGGTGGCGGCATGGCAATCGCTGCCCTCGCCGCCGCAAGCCGTGCGCCACTTTGCTCGGATCTTGACCAAAAATCGACATATTTAAACGCCGCAATACGAGGTTACTGGCACTTAGTTGAGCACAACCATGACTACCTGGATGACAGTGAGCCCAACATTATTGACGAAACCTGCGCCCTTCTCGCCGCATGCGAATTGCATCAAGCGACGAGACAATTTACTGAGGACCAATTTACTGAGGACAGTCATGCTTATTTAACGGGACAGGCACCTTTAACGTCTAAGGACAGGCACTCAAATACTAGTGGGGACAGACACAGTAGTCTTAACGAGGACAGTCCCTTCTTGACCGAGGCAAGAGCGTGGATAAAAAAGCTTGTTGCACGGCAACACAGTGATGAAATTTGTCAGTATTATTGGTCGGCCAATGCCGATGGTAGCCGTCCGTTTTATCATGCCGCCGATGCAGGTCTACCTGGTCTCGCCTTGGTGCAATATCTCGATATTGAGACCGATCCCAGACACTACGCAATCGCGCAAACAGCACTGGAACGCGCCTGCCAGTTTGAGCTAGATCTAACACAAACAGCTGATAACCCATTCGCGTATCCGCGTCAGTACGTCAAACCCTTGGATGGCGCTAAACAGGTGCGTCACTTTATTCCTCACCACAATGAAACCGGCTATTGGTGGCAAGGTGAAAATGCACGCTTGGGATCACTGGCGACCTTTGCGTGTCATGCGACGCGCCATATTCAAGACGATACACTGAATGCCGCCCTCCACACCTTCAGCCAACGAGCGCTTAATTGGCTCCTCGGTTTAAACCCATTTGATATCTGTATGCTCGATGGACATGGCCACAACAACCCAGATTACCTACCGCACTTGGGGTTTTTTAATGCCAAAGGGGGG
>NZ_AQOD01000025.1 GCF_000513715.1 Salinivibrio socompensis S35 | reverse complement strand
ACCGCGACTCAACACACAAAAGACGTTGAATCAGACCCTTCAGCGGGGTACAGTCAAGTAAAAGAAAAAAGTAAACAAGCTGTTAACAAGCGGACCGCCAGCGTATCTAACCAACAGATAACTTGGCAGTGGCCAGCAAAAGGCCGGATGGTGTCCCGATTTTCTAGTACAGAGCGAGGCAATAAGGGCATAGATATTGCTGGGCAACGAGGGCAACGCATTCAGGCGGCAGCAGATGGAAAAGTTGTTTACGCCGGAAGCGCGCTTCGGGGTTACGGTAAATTAATAATAGTGAAACACAATGATGATTATCTGAGCGCGTACGCGCACAACGATTCGTTTCATGTTTCAGAAGGCCAAACTGTCAAAAAGGGGCAAAAAATAGCTTCAATGGGCAGGTCTGGTGCAAACAGTGTTCGGTTGCATTTTGAAATTCGCTATAAAGGAAAATCGGTCAATCCGTTACATTATCTGCCAAAGCGCTAGCACAGGGGCAAAACCAAAGTGATAACGCTGCAGCCACCAATGTGACGGGGCCGGTTAAAGCAGAAACACATTCTGCTTTGCTGCTACGTCATAAGGGAGGCGCTATGAGCCAAACAAATACCGCAAAAAAACTGGACGGCTTGAATCAAGACGTGGAATTGGGCACTGTTGAGGCGCAAGCCACAGAGGTAGCCGAAGAAGTGGAAGAGGCTGTACAGCAACAAGCGGCCACGTCTAAAGCCTCCGATGCCACCCAACTCTACCTGAGTGAAATCGGTTTCTCACCACTGCTGACCGCGGAAGAAGAAGTGCTCTACGCTCGTCGGGCGTTGCGTGGTGATGAGGTTGCCCGCAAACGTATGATCGAGAGTAACCTGCGGCTAGTGGTTAAAATCTCGCGTCGTTACTCGAATCGAGGGCTGGCGTTATTGGATCTGGTTGAAGAAGGAAACCTTGGCCTGATCCGTGCTGTGGAGAAGTTTGACCCAGAGCGTGGCTTCCGTTTTTCAACGTATGCAACATGGTGGATCCGCCAAACGATCGAGCGTGCCATCATGAACCAGACGCGTACGATTCGCCTCCCTATTCACGTAGTAAAAGAGCTGAATGTGTATTTGCGTACTGCTCGCGAGTTAGCGCAAAAACTGGACCATGAACCGACAGCGGAAGATATTGCTGAACAGCTCGACAAACCGGTCGAGGATGTGAACCGCATGCTTCGCCTTAATGAACGTATTGGTTCCGTGGATAACCCGATTGGTGGCGATTCAGAAAAAGCGCTATTGGATATCATCCCTGATGAAAAGCAGGATGGCCCTGAGTACACGACGCAAGACGATGATATGAAAAAATCGATTGTGCAGTGGTTGCAAGAGCTCAACCCCAAGCAGCGCGAAGTGTTGTCGCGTCGGTTTGGTCTTCTTGGACATGAAGCATCCACGCTTGAGGACGTGGGTCGTGAAATCGGCCTAACCCGTGAGCGGGTTCGTCAAATCCAAGTGGAAGGCTTACGCCGTTTACGTGACATGCTGACCCTCCAAGGGCTAAGCATTGAATCGCTCTTTAATGTCGAGCAATAGACAATACTACCCAAACCACAGAGCAACATTAAAACGGGACAGCCTTGACTGTCCCGTTTTTGTTTAGCGACCATTGATGCTTTCGCGATGACCGATGATTAATGCGAATGGCTCCACTTGGCGTGATTAACGTGATTGCTGCAGTGCTTTGAGGGCATAAAGCGCATCCAAGGCCTGACGTGGGGTCATTTCATTCGGATTGAGTGCGTCGACGGCATTCTCCAACTCACTGGGGTCGGGCAGTAAAGGCAATTGAGTCGGCGTCACTTTACCGACCGAGTGTTCAGTATTTGCGGTGTGTTGGCCGCTTTGCTCGAGTTGTGCCAATTTGTGCTTGGCACGACGAATCACTGGTTTGGGCACCCCTGCTAAGCTTGCCACGGCTAAACCATAAGATTTACTGGCTGCCCCCTCTTGCACCGCGTGCATAAAGGCGATTTCGTCACCATGTTCCATCGCATCCAGGTGGATGTTAACCAAACCTGTCATTTGTCCTGGTAACTCGGTAAGCTCAAAGTAGTGTGTGGCAAACAGGGTCATCGCATGGATTTTTTCTGCCAGCCATTCCGCACTAGCCCACGCAAGCGATAGACCATCATAGGTACTGGTACCACGTCCAATTTCATCCATTAACACCAAGCTGTTGGCCGTGGCATTATGAAGAATGTTGGCGGTTTCTGTCATTTCCACCATAAAAGTCGAGCGGCCTGAGGCAAGATCATCTGAGGCGCCGATACGGGTAAAGATACGATCGACTGGGCCAATGATGGCTTGCTCAGCGGGCACATACGCCCCGATATGACTCAGCAAGGTGATCAATGCCGTTTGACGCATATAGGTTGATTTACCGCCCATATTCGGTCCGGTAATGATCAACATTCGGCGCTCAGGATTTAACGCGATCGGATTGGGGATAAACGGATCCGTCATGACCTGCTCGACCACCGGGTGTCGACCTGCCTCGATGTCGATGCCTGGCTGTTCGGTCAACGTTGGGCGGTGGTAGTTGAGGCTATCAGCACGCTCGGCGAGGTTACACAAGACATCTAACGCGGATAGCGCCTCAGACGCTTGCTGTAATGGCGCCAAATGTGGCAGTAATACATCAAACAATTCTTCCCACAAGCGTTTTTCGAGCGCCAGAGCATTAGACCGAGAGCTTAAGACTTTGTCTTCATGCTCTTTTAATTCTGGGATGATGTACCGCTCTGCATTTTTAAGCGTTTGACGGCGAATATAATGCGCAGGGACCCGATCGCTTTGCGCGCGGCTGATTTGAATATAAAAACCATGCACCTGGTTGTAACCGACTTTAAGCGTGTCGATACCATATTGTTCGCGCTCTCGGGTTTCTAGCTCTTCCAGGTAGCGTGATGCGCCTTCCGACAAGTCGCGCCACTCATCGAGTTCAGCGTGATAACCGGGTGCGATCACACCGCCGTCCCTGATCACCACAGGTGGGTTATCGACGACGGCCCGAGTGAGTAGATCGTGTAACTCAGGCATGGGAGCGGTGGCTTTTTGGTGATCGGTAAAAGCATTGTGATCAAGTTTGGTGAGCAATGTTTGCACCTCGGGCAACTGCGCCAATGCAGTGCGAAGCCTTGCCATGTCACGAGGGCGGGCTGAACGCATAGCTAAGCGAGCCAAGACGCGTTCAATGTCCCCCACCGGCTTAAGCGCGGCACTTAAGTCCGTATATAAACCACTATCAAGAAGCGTATCAATCGCATCCAAACGTTGATTAAGTATTTGGCGATCACGCAATGGTTGATGCAGCCAGCGTTTGAGCAAGCGACTTCCCATGGGGGTTGTCGTACGGTCCAGAACGTCAGCAAGGGTATTGTCGGTGCCGCCCGCTAGGTTTTGGGTGATTTCTAAATTGCGTCGAGTCGCGGCATCCAGCACCACAGCGGTATCTTGCTGATCTTTAATAATGGCGCGAATATGAGGCAGTGCCGTACGCTGCGTTTCTTTAGCATATTGCAACACACAGCCTGCAGCGCTTAACCCTAACACACAGTCTTCAACACCAAAACCGACCAGATCGCGAGTGCCAAATTGGCCCGTGAGTTGGCTACGCGCGGTGTCGAGATCAAACTCCCAAATGGGACGGCGACGCGCTCCCCGACAGACTGACAGTAAGTCGGGGTAAGGAAAATCTTCCGGATAAAGCAGCTCTGCCGGTTGCGTCCGTTGCAACTCCGCTTGCATTTGCTCGTAGGTCGTAGGCTCAGTCAACACAAAGCGCCCCGACGTGATATCTAAGGTGGCAAAGCCAAACTGGTAGTTATCGCAAGTTAATGCGGCCACCAGGTTGTCGACGCGTTCACTGAGTAAGGCCTCATCAGAGACGGTGCCTGGTGTGACAATTCGTACGACCTGACGCTCAACCGGGCCTTTACTGGTAGCAGGATCGCCAATCTGCTCACAAATCGCAACAGGCTCTCCCAATTGCACTAACTTGGCTAAATACCCCTCCACGGCATGATAGGGGACGCCCGCCATGGGGATCGGCTCACCGCCTGAACTGCCGCGTTTTGTGAGAGAAATATCAAGAAGCTGGGAGGCGCGCTTGGCATCGTCGTAAAAGAGTTCATAAAAATCTCCCATACGGTAAAAAAGCAGCTCTTCAGGGTGCTGCGCTTTAAGTTTGAGATACTGTTGCATCATGGGAGTGTGCTTTTCGAGCGCTTGTACTGTCACGACGAGACCTGCAAAATGGATCATTAAGGGCGGTTAGAATACGTGATCGGACCGCAAGGGGTAAAGTTGCGGTGTAGGTTTCTCAACCCAACATCAAGGAGAATGCGTGGAGCATTTATTCTCACTGGCGAAGCACTTGGGCGACGCCTTATTCGACACGGAGTTAACCATCACCACTGCCGAATCGTGCACTGGCGGTGGAATTGCCTATTGCCTGACGGATGTGGCGGGCAGCTCCCAATGGTTTAACCAGGCATGGGTCACTTACAACAATGCTGCGAAGCAAGCCTTGGTGCATGTCCCCAATGATTTACTGGCCCAGTATGGCGCCGTGAGCGAACCTGTGGTGACCGCCATGGCGGAAGGCGCGTTGGCCGAGGCGAACGCAGGGATAGCGATTGCGGTCAGTGGTGTCGCAGGACCGAGTGGTGGAAGCGATGATAAACCGATCGGTACCGTTTGGTTCGCCTGGGCATGGCACAATGGTGAAACCGATAGTGAAGTGTGTCATTTTGATGGTGACCGGCGCGCTGTGCGTGAACAAACCATTGAACATGCACTCTCGTTTGCTCTACAGCGATTGTCGCCATAATTCGGAGGCGTGTCGCATCAGATAGATTTTTTCTAAACAGGGCTAGACACTGTATAAATGGACAGTATACTTAGCCCCATTAAATGATAGCTTTTATCTCATAGAGATAGCGTTTTATTTCCTGGAGACCGAAATGGACGATAACAAAGAAAAGGCGCTCGCAGCCGCACTCGGGCAAATCGAAAAGCAATTTGGCAAAGGCTCAATCATGCGTCTGGGTGATGACCGTACCATGGACATCGAAACCGTATCGACCGGCTCTTTGTCTCTGGATATTGCGCTAGGTGTAGGCGGGCTGCCATTTGGTCGGATCATCGAAGTCTATGGGCCTGAGTCATCAGGTAAAACGACATTGACCCTAGAAGCCATTGCTGAAGCGCAAAAAATGGGCAAAACCTGTGCGTTTATTGATGCGGAACACGCACTCGACCCAATCTATGCGCGCAAGCTAGGTGTCGATATTGATAACCTATTGGTGTCTCAGCCCGATACTGGCGAACAAGCACTGGAAATCGCCGATGCACTAACGCGTTCCGGTGCCGTTGATATGATTGTTATCGACTCGGTCGCTGCTTTGACGCCAAAAGCTGAGATTGAAGGGGAAATGGGCGACTCTCACATGGGTCTGCAAGCACGTATGCTGTCACAAGCGATGCGTAAGCTGACGGCCAACATCAAAAACAGCAATACCATGATGGTCTTTATCAACCAGATTCGGATGAAGATTGGTGTGATGTTTGGTAACCCAGAAACCACCACAGGCGGTAACGCATTGAAGTTCTATGCCTCGGTTCGTTTGGATATTCGTCGTATTGGCGCGATCAAAGACGGCGATGAAGTGGTGGGGAACGAAACCCGTGTCAAAGTGGTGAAAAACAAGGTTGCCGCGCCGTTTAAGCAAGCTGAATTCCAAATCCTTTATGGCCAAGGCATTAACTTGCAAGGTGAGTTGGTGGACTTAGGGGTGAAACACAAGCTGGTAGAAAAAGCTGGGGCGTGGTACAGCTACAAGGGTGATAAAATTGGCCAAGGTAAAGCCAATGCATGTAAATACCTGAAAGAAAATCCCCATATTGCTGAAGAAATTGACACTACCTTGCGTGAGATGTTGCTACAGACTGGGCTCAACAACGAAGTCGTGGATGCTAACGCTGAGGCAGACACTGAGGACGAGAAGCTGTAATGGCAGCATCGTGCCAAGACATAGCGGTGGGCCTGTTGGCTCGCCGCGATCACTCTGCTCACGAACTTGCACAAAAGTTGTCTCAACGCGGTTTTGATGACGACACGATTACCCTTACCGTCAATGACTGCTTAGAACGTGGCTGGTTAGATGATGCGCGCTTTGCGGCAAGCCTGCTACGTCAGGGGGTTAACAAACATCATGGCTGGTTGCGTGTCTGCCAAGATGCGAAACGCAAAGGCATTAATATTGAGCTACTCGCCCGCGCTGAACAAGACGCTGACGTCGATTGGTACGCACTGGCCAAAGACACGGCGTTACGCAAATATGCGGACCTCGATGGCCATCTCTCTCCCGTTGACCATAAGGTTAAAGCGAAACGCATGCGCTTTTTACAGTCGCGCGGTTTTAACGTTGATCAAATCCAATACGCGCTAAATAACGACGATATTGATCCGCATTTCTGAACCAATCCCACTCTGTCTCTTTTCCACACGCGATCGGTTGTTTACAATGGCGTAAACAATACGATGCTCCCATCGCGTCATTACCATAAACGGTTGCTAACGCAATATTCGATTATCAGGATTAGCCAATGTATATGAGCACTGATGAGATCCGTACCGCGTTTCTCAAGTTCTTTGAAAGCAAAGGGCACCAGATTGTGCCTAGCTCATCGCTCGTGCCAGCCGACGACCCAACACTGTTGTTCACTAATGCAGGCATGAACCAATTTAAGGACACCTTCTTAGGGGCCGAGAAGCGAGACTACACACGTGCAACTTCAGCACAACGTTGTGTGCGCGCCGGCGGTAAACATAACGACCTTGAAAATGTAGGCTTTACTGCTCGTCACCACACCTTTTTTGAAATGCTCGGTAACTTTAGTTTGGTGACTACTTCAAAAAAGACGCAATTGCTTATGCGTGGGAGTTTTTGACCGAGACCATTGGTTTACCAAAAGAAAAACTGTTAGTGACCATTTATCACACCGATGACGAAGCGTTTGATCTTTGGCATAACACCATGGGTGTACCGGTTGATCGCATTGTGCGTATCGGGGATAAAGAAGGCGGAAAACCTTATGAGTCAGACAACTTCTGGCAAATGGGTGATACCGGACCTTGTGGGCCTTGCAGTGAAATCTTCTATGACCACGGCGAGCATATCTGGGGAGGACCACCCGGTACACCTGAAGAGGACGGTGATCGCTTCATTGAAATCTGGAACATCGTTTTCATGCAGTTTAATCGACAAGTTGATGGCACCATGGAGAACCTTCCTAAACCGTCAGTTGATACGGGAATGGGGATTGAGCGTATTGCAGCGATTAAGCAATGCGTGCACTCCAACTATGAAATTGATGTCTTTCAGCAGTTGATCAAACACGTCGCCGAGATTATCGGCGTTGAAGACTTGACCAATCAGTCTTTGCGCGTGGTCGCTGACCATATTCGCTCATGCGCGTATTTGATTGTTGATGGTGTGATGCCGTCGAACGAAGGGCGTGGCTATGTGTTGCGTCGGATTATTCGCCGGGCGGTGCGTCATGGTAATAAGTTAGGCAGCAAGGATACCTTCTTCTACAAGTTGGTGGGCCCTTTGGCCACGATTATGGGCACGGCCGGCGAAGCGCTCCATGCGCAGCAAATCATGGTGGAAAAAGTCCTCAAAATTGAAGAAGACAACTTTGGTCGCACCCTGGAGCGCGGCATGGTGATGCTAGAAGACGCATTAGACAAAGTTAACGGTGACGAGCTGGATGGTGAGACCGTCTTCAAGCTTTACGATACCTACGGCTTTCCCGCGGACTTGACCAACGATGTCGCCCGTGAGCGCGGTTATCGCATTGATGAAGCCGGGTTTGAAGCGGCGATGGAAGCCCAGCGTCAACGGGCGCGTGAAGCCGGTCAATTTGGTACCGACTATAACCAAACGATTAAAGTCGACCACGGCTCTGATTTCTGCGGTTACACAGGCACAGAGGCGAAAGGTCAGATCACTGAGATCTTCGTAGAAGGTGAACCGGTCGATACCCTAGCATCGGGCGATCACGCGGTCGTTATCCTCGAACATACACCTTTCTATGCCGAAGCCGGTGGCCAGTGTGGCGACACAGGCATCATTGATACCGACCAAGGGCGTTTCACGGTCACCGATACCCAGAAGATCGGGCAGGCGATTGCGCATTATGGTTCTTTGTCTGACGGTCAGTTAAGTGTTGGCGCGCAGGCAACCGCGCAAGTCGATGCCAAGCGTCGTTATGCGGTGGCTATGAACCACTCAGCCACGCACCTGTTGCATGCCGCGCTACGTGACGTGCTCGGTGATCACATTGCGCAGAAAGGGTCCTTAGTGCGCCCTGATGGCTTGCGCTTTGATTTTTCTCACTTAGAGCCTGTGATTGCAGATGAGCTAAAAGCGGTAGAGCGTATCGTTAATGAGCAAATTCGCGCAAACAATGCAGTACAAACGGACATCATGGATGTCAACGCGGCGAAACAAAAAGGCGCGATGGCATTGTTTGGTGAGAAATATGACGACGAAGTGCGCGTATTGAGTATGGGTGACTTCTCCATCGAGCTTTGCGGTGGTACGCATGCCAATCGTACCGGTGACATTGGAATGTTCAAAATCGTTTCAGAGGCAGGCATTGCAGCCGGGGTCCGTCGTATTGAGGCTATCACCGGTCAGGCGGCTTTAGATAGTGTGTACCAAACGCAAGCTGACTATCATGACAAGCTAGATGAAGCGCATCGCAAAGCAAAAGGGCTGGAGAAGCAAATCCAACAACTGAAGCAAAAGCTTGCCGCACAAGAAAGCGCTGGATTGATTAATCAAGTACGTGAGATCAATGGAGTCAAGGTACTGGTCAGTCAACTCGATGGCGCAGATAACAAAGCACTCCGTAGCATGGTTGATGATCTCAAAAACCAAATGGGAAGTGGTGTTGTCCTGCTCGGCAACGTTGCTGATGGCAAAGTGGGTCTGATCGCGGGGGTTACCAACGATCTGACCAGCAAAGTCAAAGCCGGTGAGCTGGTTAATTTTGTCGCGCAACAAGTGGGCGGCAAAGGCGGCGGGCGTCCTGACATGGCCCAAGCAGGGGGCAGTGATGTTGCTGCACTTCCTCAGGCGATTAAGTCTGTCGATGCATGGCTGGCAGAGCGCCTTTTACTGAATTCATGATTAATACTTAAAGTCAAGAAGGTCGCCTCGCGCGACCTTTTTTTGTGATCTAGATTAATAATTGCACTTTTTTTTTGATTCTGTATAGTGCAACGCCTTAGGCGATGTGCCGGCACTGAGACGTGATATCGCTTAGGTTTTATCGCTTTGCTGGCCAGTGCAACACAGATTTCCCTTACACTGTTGTCTCAGATCACGCGCCTTAACGGCTAACGGTATGATGATAAAACAGTAAATTTCTCTGCCCTTTTCTGGATATGGTGTGATAATTCGGCCATAGTGTGAAGTGCGGGTAACGAAAACCTCCCGTATTAGCATCACGAGCAGGGAAAGAATCCAACGATTGCAGATAGCGGGTCGATACGCTGGCGGGTTATCTGGCTCAGAAACTAATTGAATAAGTAAAAGATTGATACTCAAGGAGTAGAAGCATGCTGATTTTGACTCGCCGTGTTGGCGAAACCTTGATGATTGGTGATGAAGTCACCGTCACTGTGTTGGGTGTAAAAGGTAACCAAGTACGTATTGGTGTGAATGCACCGAAAGATGTCTCGGTGCATCGTGAAGAGATCTACATGCGTATTCAAGCCGAAAAAGGCGCGCCAGCCGGTAGTCAAAACGACTACTAAGAAGGCAAAAGAGGTCGACCCAGGTCGGCCTTTTTTATGGTTGGTTTTCCCATGAAATCAAAATGAAACGGCGATAAAAACCAACAATAAAATCCTATGCTGGGTGATAATTGTTCATTTGTTAGTGGCAAGACGACTTTTGCCAGAAAAGTGTTTGACATATACCTGGCTCAAAGTAATATGTGCACCCGCAGCGACGGTGAGGTGGCCGAGTGGCTGAAGGCGCTCCCCTGCTAAGGGAGTATACGGTTTGTAGCCGTATCGAGGGTTCGAATCCCTCCCTCACCGCCATGTTGTTGCAAGCAAGATAGATGCGCGTCCGTAGCTCAGCTGGATAGAGTACCTGGCTACGAACCAGGCGGTCGGAGGTTCGAATCCTCCCGGACGCGCCATTACTTGCGGTGAGGTGGCCGAGTGGCTGAAGGCGCTCCCCTGCTAAGGGAGTATACGGTTTGTAGCCGTATCGAGGGTTCGAATCCCTCCCTCACCGCCATTATCGACAAGCCTGTCTTGTGATAATCGTAGTAAATGCAGTAAAAGATGTGCGTCCGTAGCTCAGCTGGATAGAGTACCTGGCTACGAACCAGGCGGTCGGAGGTTCGAATCCTCCCGGACGCGCCATCACCTCCACGGAAGACCCGCAACACCGTTCAGGACGAACACAAGATTGACGATACGCGCTCGTAGCTCAGCTGGATAGAGTACCTGGCTACGAACCAGGCGGTCGGAGGTTCGAATCCTCGACGCGCCGCACTTTTTCGAACCTTACATCTCGCCAAATTCCGATCGAGACGGCTGGTACGTAAGCCTTCACGAAGCACTCGGAAGGAGATGTACCTGGCTACGAACCAGGCGGTCGAG
>NZ_AQOD01000024.1 GCF_000513715.1 Salinivibrio socompensis S35 | reverse complement strand
TCGGACATCAGGAAAAAGAGTGTAGAATACTGGCTAGATTCATGGTGGTTGGCGCTTTTTGTGTTGTAGTGACCCATAATCGCCGATTATCATGGATCTGACTACCTTTTTTATCCTATCTCACTGATTATTCTATGTAAGAAGTGGGGAGCCATCAGATATAAGCCTCTCGTATTTCCTGAACTAAAGCGAAGTTAAACTCCCCTTTAATTTTCAAAACGGCCTGTTTTCCTCCAGGCGCCATTTCACGTTTAATCCTCATACATGATCCTTAAAAAAGTTCGATATCGCCTTCATCAATAGATTGTTGTTTGGCAGGCGCACGTGCTGCTGACCCTGCTTTTTGCTCAATGTCATTAATCTGATTATTCAAGGTGTGCCAATCAATAGTATCTTCTAACATTGTTTCGACAATTAACGCATTTAACTCCTCCAATATGTGTAGATTATCGAGTATATGTCCGCCTTGTTGCGAAACAATGTCTGCGAACTGCAGGTTTTTGATACAGGAATTAATTTCTCTTTGAACATGTTCACCCAGCGTGGATACACGCTCAATTTCTTTTCCAACTTCATCATTCACCTCTTTCACCCCCTCAAGCAAAGAATCAATATAATCCTTCGAACGAATTGACTCCGTCATATCGAGTGAGGCGATTTCACCAACAGTATCCTTGGTTTTATCAACACTTTCCTGAGCCAAGTTGATATGTTTATGAATTTCAGTATTCAGATCTGTCGCTTTAATTGCCAACGATCGAACTTCTTGTGCAACCACCGCAAAGCTACGCCCATTTTCTCCAGCTCGTGCTGCTTCTATTGCTGCATTCAGTGCCAATAAATTGGTTTGATCAGACATCGCCTGAACATCATCTAATAGCTTAAAGACCTCGTTGAGCTTACTCGACATATCTTCAATGGTATAAATGGATGACACACTTTTATCGCTCACCTTCACCATGATATCGATATAACTATCAATCGCTTTCTCGGTGGCAGGCAAGACTTTCGCCAAACTGTACTCACTTTCATCATTATACAGTAATTCATTCGCCATCTTAGTGGCTGTATTGACTTGGTCGCGACAAGCACTTTGCATGGTAAAAAAGCTGCTATTGAGATTTTCTACAGAATTATCAATCAACTCACGCTGGCGCGCCAATTGCTCTCGGATCGGAACAAGTTCAATCGAGAGGATATGATGGATTCGCCGCAGTATTTGTTCAGGTGCCCCCTTTTCCACCATCTCATTATCTTGTTCAGGGAGAGAGGCTTGTTGGCGAAGCAGGATAAGCTGCAGAACCATGAGTGCCATAACCAACACCGCTAACACACCGGCCTGCCAGGTCATTGACCAAAGTGCAAACCCGGCAACGCCTAGTACCACGAGTATCGGTGACCAAATAAGCGCATTACGATGACTTTCCATAAATGGCCTCCACTAGAAAATTCGCAACCTCAGATAAACACAGTATTTGAGTCACACCACCCAGTTCAATCGCCACTCTAGGCATACCCCATACCACTGAGCTCGCCTGATCTTGAGCCGCCGTGAGGGCGCCTTGCTGATACATTTGTAATAAACCATTCGCACCATCTCTGCCCATGCCGGTTAGGATCACACCTATAGATTTTTCGCCGACCGACTCCGCGATGGAAGAAAGCATCACATCGACCGATGGACGATGCCGCTCAACCGGATCACTGTCAGACAATTGGCAATAAAGGTGGCCCTGTCTATTGATAACCGTTAAATGTTTATCGCCGGGGGCAACATAAACATGTCCCTTAATTAAAGGCATACGATCGACGGTGACTTCTTCAACATGTAAACGACAAGCTCGATCTAGCCGTTTAGCAAAAGGCCCACAAAATGCAGCTTTAATATGCTGAGTCACAACAATCGGAGGCATATGTTCAGGCAGACGCTCAAGTACACCCCGCAAGGCTTCCGTCCCGCCTGTCGATGCACCAATCGCTATAATATTGATCCCCCGACGGTTGTAATGGTGCCGATTAAGTGTGACGTTTGGTTGCTTACTCCATATCGTTTGCCCTACATTGGCCTGCGCAGCCGCTTTGACTTTACTGACTAGTTCATCGCGTTCTTGAGTCATTGCCGTAGCGATATTGACGGAGGGTTTAGGTACATAATCAACCGCACCAAGCTCCAATGCCGATAATGTGGCATCCGCCCCGTGTTGAGTCAGTGTTGACACCATAATCACTGGCATGGGCCGTAAACGCATCAGGTTTTTTAGAAACTGAATCCCATTCATTTTGGGCATTTCCACATCCAAAGTGAGTACATCGGGGTTCAGTTTTTTGATTTTTTCGCGTGCTTCATAAGGATCAGAGGCCGCGCCCACCACTTCTAGCGATGAGTCACTCTCTAGACATTCTCTAATTAGGGTGCGGTAGAGGGGAGAATCATCCACTATCAACACCTTATAGCGGTATTGACTCATTAAAATAGCTCCACATCTTGGTCATTTTCGCCACTGCTGTAAGATTCTTGCAGTAAGCGCTTATTATATTGTGTTTCTTCCGCCACCAGCTCTAGTTGACTGAGTGATTGAATTTTCTTCACCCAAGCTTTGCCTGTCCGTGGCTCAAATAAAACGCGACGAGGGAAACTCTGTCCTAAGTCTTCTGAGATAAGAGGTAGTTGTTCATTGGCAACATACTGGCGAACAAAGTCAATGTTCTTACTTCCGATCGCAATGTTTTGCCCCATAATATTCCCTCCACCAAAAAGTTTGACACGCAAACGATTTTTAATCGCCCCCTGTTGAAGCAAGGAATTAATTAATATTTCCATCGCATAATTCCCATAACGGGCAGCAAGAGATAAATACTGATCGGGACTCCACGGTTGTTGCCCATCTTCATTTTTAAGCGGCAACATAAAATGATTCATCCCCCTACGCGAGATAAAGGATCCCAAATACAGGCAGCAATACATGAGCCAAGCCCCGTTGCAATGAGCTCATCGTCCGAACTCACATAAATATCGCCCGGCTTTAACTTCACCATATGCTTACCATGCTCAGGACTGAAAAAACGTTTCAGTGCTTTCTCTTGCGCATGGTGATGTAACTCCAATGCTTGATGCATATCACTCCCGTTTTCGGTACATGGTATGGCCCAAGTTTTCGAATTTATCTGCCATTTTTCCAATCCCCTCGGAATGGCCAATGAACAAAACGCCCCCAGGTGTCAGTTGATGCCAAAAACGCTCTATCAGCCATTGCTGTGTGTCACGCTCAAAGTAAATCATCACATTACGACAAAAGATCGCGTCCATTGTCTGCTTGTGGGGCCAGTCTCCCTTGAGGTTTAACTGTTTAAAGCGCATGGCATCACGCAACGTTTTCTTGGCTTTAAACAAATCCTGCTTGACACCTTTCCCTTTTAAAAATCCCTCTTTTAAATAGGCTTTTGGGATCGTATGTGCCACCTCAAGGCTATAGGTCCCATTGTTCGCGGTATTCAACACTTGCGTATCAAGATCGGTCGCCAATATTTGCACATCAAGTTGTCCTCCATTTAACATCCCATGCCCTGAGAGCACAGCAGCGATCGTGTAAGGTTCCTCACCCGTCGAACAACCGGCTGACCATATCCGGATACGCTTTTTCTTTGCTTGTTGCCACTGAGGGATCAACTGATGCGCTAAAAATTCAAAATGATGACGTTCGCGAAAGAACTGCGTTTTATTGGTCGTTAACGCATTGATAAACGCTACACGTTCATCCATGTTTAGCTCCACCATCGCGAAATAGTCATCAAAGTTCGCCATACCAGTGCGCCGCAAGCAACGTACCAGACGTCCATACACCATGCTTTTCTTTTTATCTGCGAGAAAAATCCCCGTTTCATCAGACATAAATTGCTGCACATATTTGAAGTGATGTGCGCTAAAGTCATAGGCACTCGTATAGGAAGCACTCACTGGTGTACTCACCCTTAGAACTCCTCCCACTCATCACTCAATTCAGCCCCTGAAGACTTCTTAGTGTTCACCGCTTTAAGACGCGTCGATGATGTATCCCCATTACGGTAAGGGTCAGCCTGTCCCTTAGTGCTTAACGTGGCAGAGTGCGTGGGTGTCTGTTTATGCTTAACACTGGGCGGCTGGATATCTGCTAGCTTTTCGGCATCTATATCTACTTGGAAAAAGCCAATCAAATTGATTAACTCGGCGCCTTCTTCGCGCATCGATTGACTCGCTGCAGCAGCCTCTTCTACTAGCGCGGCGTTTTGCTGGGTCATTTGGTCCATTCTTGCCACCGAACGAGTGATTTCATCAATTCCCGTCGCTTGTTCTTGGCTTGCCGCATTGATCTTATCAATCAATTGAGAGACTTCAGACACCGATGCAACGATCTCTTCCAGCATGTCACCTGATTCATCGACCAACTTCGAACCTTGTGTCACTTTTTCGACGCTGTCTTTGATCAAATCTTTGATTTCTTTGGCTGCTCCAGCACTACGTTGAGCGAGATTTCGCACTTCGCCGGCGACCACAGCAAAACCTCGTCCTTGTTCGCCCGCTCGCGCTGCTTCAACTGCCGCATTCAAAGCGAGAAGGTTGGTTTGGAAGGCTATTTCATCAATCACACCAATAATATCGGCGATTTTTTTACTCGCATCGTTGATTTCCGACATAGCTTCAACGGTTTCCTTAACAACATCGCCACCTTTTCGTGCTTTTTCACTCGCTTTCGACGACAAGCTATTCGCCGACGCAGCACTCTCCGCATTTTGCTTCACGGTCGCTGTCATTTCTTCCATACTGGCAGCCGTTTCTTGCAAATTAGCCGCTTGTTCCTCAGTGCGCTCACTGAGGTCGTTGTTCCCTTCGGCTATTTCTGCTGATGCTGATGCAACCCGCGCTGACGAGTGGGTTATCTTTTCAACCATATTACGTACATTGTTGATGGAGGCGTTCACCGCTTGACTGAGCTCTTCAAAGTCACCTTTGTAGTCTTCAGGCATATTGGTTTTTAAATCCCCTTTCGATACGCCACGCATGACACGGATACATTCATTGAGCGGATCCATAAAGCTATCGAGTAACTGGTTAATGCCTTTTCCTAATTTGGCCATGGATCCACGGTATCTACTGGTTTCCATCCGATCGCTCAGATTACCGTTGGCGGCTTTAGCGATTAACCTCTCAACCTGGCGCTGACCATCCATTTGTTCGGTAATATCTTCCCACTGCAATGCGGGACCGATGTATTCATCATCGTCATCATAGAGCGCAATACAATTCAGAGAGAATTCTAATTCGCCGACGGCAATATCTGCTTTAAATGGCATACGATCTGGATTAGCAATAACCGATTGCTGATGCGCAGGGTTTTTTATGAAATTGATCAATGCTGGTTCCTATCAACTTATTGGCAGAGAAGCCGGGAAATATCTCGCGCATTTCATCTTCACGGCTATTAAATAGTTCGGTGACCGCTGGGTTGAGGTAACGAATGATGCCGTCTTTGTCCGCCAGCATTACATTGGTCGTCATCCCTTCGACAACAGCCGCGAGTAATGAACGCTCCGACTCTTTGCTCCGTCGTTCGGTCACATCCCGCCACTCAATCGCCGTACCAGCATGTTTACCATGGCGGTCATAACTGGCAGTGGCATGGAATTCAAAACGCGCACCTTTAAATCGAATATCGCGATTAATCGGCATTTTGTCAGCCGAAAGGAATATGTCGTTTTGAAGTTGCGGAAAGAGGTAATCAATAGGCTTGCCTAGGATGTCATCTCGGTTTGCCACAAACGCACTGTTTTTAGTGCGGAAGGTCTGCTCATGCTGCTTGCACAGTCTCACCGCTTGCTCGTTGACATGAGTGATTTCACCATGAATCCCAAGCAACACAAAGGCACTATGGGTATTATCAAGCGCCCCTTTTAGCCGTTGATGTTCTTCGCTTTGGTGCGCGCGAGCCGTCACATCACACAGTTCAATGCTATACCCTTGACCCTCGCCTACGTTACTGGCGGAAACACGTAACTTCCCGGCCCCCAGTTCGATGGTTTGCACAGACGGCTTCTCATCGACCAACTGCAGCCACTGTTGATAGTCCACAAGGTCAGCCGGTAACACCGCACTTATCGGTTGACCAAACAGCACGTCACTTTGCGCTGAAAACTCGACATTTCCGCGCTCTCGAATAGCCTTTTCATAACACTGCAAAAGCTGCAGTGCACGCCGATTAACCAAGGTTATTTTCTGCTGGGCGTCGAGCATAACCAGCGCAGCAGGCGCGACATTAAGTGCCGCTAATAATTGCACATTCTGCTGGGTCTGTTGGTTGTCTTGCGTTACTTCCCTTTTAAACCAAGCCATATTTTAGTCCTCGTTTGCGCTTTCGGGTTGTGCGCTTTGCTGTAACTGATCAAAGTCGAACAACTGTTCCAGATTAATCAACACCACATGTCTATCGTTCACCGACGCAATGCCTTCCATGAACCACTCTTCTCGTCGATGCAACCCCGGTGGCGCCTTGATTTGTTTCGTATCCAGGTTATGCACTTCGGCCACAGCATCGACCACAATTCCCAAAGATACGCCTCGCTGATTGCGCACGATGATAATCACACTCATGGTAGTCAAGGTGGCAGGGGACATACCGAAGCACTGGCGAATATCCATGATCGGGATGTACTCACCTCGTAGTTCTAGAACCCCTAGCATGTGCGGCGAAGAGTTTGGTATACGACGAACTTCAGACCACCCTCTCACTTCTTTTACATCGAGAATGTGTATGCCGTATTCCTCATCCTCGAGTAGAAAGCTTAAGTATTCTCGTGATTCCGTCATGCTCCTCACCTATATCCATCGCTCGATACGCAGTAGCTCATCGACATTGACTAATGACATAACGCGCTCTCCGACATTGAGCAATCCATTCACGTAAGCAATAACCTTTGAATCCCCAATGGGTGGCATGATTTGCCCTTCCCCTTGATCCACAACATCGGAGACGGCATCGACTACAACACCCATGATTTTATTGTTAGCCACTTCACTCGCACGCAGAACTAACACCACCGTTTCGCGATGATAATCCACTTTCTGAGTGTGAAAGCGGAGACGTAAATCCATCACTGGGACAATCATGCCGCGCAGGTTGATAACGCCTAAAATAAACTCAGGTGAACGAGGAAGCAGAGTGGGTTTTTCCCAGACACGGATTTCTTCCACCGCTTGAATGTCCACTCCATATAGCTCGCCATCCAATTCGAAGCTCAAATAGTCACTACCTTGTAACCGCTCTACACGGTCGTCGATATCAAGCACCTCATCGGGTTCCATCACGGTTTGCATACCCCCTCCTTATGCAGCAGCAATATGCCCATTTGCATCGCTGACACGGGCTAAAAATTGGGTAATCAGTCCTTGAATATCTAAAATAAGAGAAACGGAACCGTCACCTAAAATGGTGGCACCTGAAATACCGGTGACGCGCGCATAATTCGATTCAAGGCTTTTTATCACCACTTGCTGCTGCCCTAATAACTCGTCGAGCAGAAGACCGACTTTTTTATCTCCCGCCTCTACCAAACACAGCAATTTTTTATCCAAATCATCCCCACAGCTTCCCAGCTCAAACTCTTCTTTGAGTCGTAAAATAGGAATATTTTCCTCTCGAAGCCGATATAGCTGCACGCCAGACGCCGTTTTTACCTGCTCGCTATCAATCTGTAGTGACTCAATAATGGAAATAAGTGGGACGACGTAAACTTGCCCACCCACTTTGACCAATTGGCCATCTAGAATCGCTAACGTAAGCGGTAAGCTAATTTTGAATGAACTGCCATTCTCCGGTGAGGATTGCACATCAATATTGCCGCCCAGCTGTTCAATATTACGCCGCACAACATCCATCCCCACTCCGCGTCCAGAGACATCAGACACGTGATCTGCAGTCGAAAAACCTGGGGCAAACACGAGGTTAAACACATGAGAGTCAGTCAATTCATTAAGCGGAATATCTTCAGAGATAAGCCCCTTATCCAAGGCTTTTTGCCAAATTTTTTCTTTATTGAGTCCCGCACCATCGTCACTCACCTCGATAACAATCGAACCGCCTTGGTGGTAGGCATTAAGATGAACCATCCCAATTTCGGGTTTGCCTTTTTGGGTGCGCACTTCGGGGATTTCTAATCCATGATCGATTGCGTTCCTTACCAAGTGCACTAAGGGGTCAGAAATACGCTCAAGCACGGTTTTATCGAGTTCGGTGCTCTCCCCTTCAATGACAAGTTCAACACGCTTACCAAGTTGCAACGACAGATCTCGAATCAAACGAGGGAAACGATTGAAAGCAAAGCTGATCGGGAGCATGCGAATATCCAGCACACTCTCTTGTAATTCTTTAGTATTCAGCATGAGTTGTTCAAGCCCAGATTGAAGCTGCTCAAGCCGCTCAGGCGAAAAGTCACTACTAAGCTCGGCGAGCATCGATTGGGTAATTACCAGCTCTCCCACTAAGTTGATCAAATTATCAACCTTGTCGATTTCTACCCGGATGGAAGAAACATTCGCATCACTTTTAGCTGACGGTTTATTGGTCTTTTTCGCAGTTTGTTTTGGATCAGTCGGCGTGGTAGGAGCCGCCTTATTATCTTCAGGTTCGGGCAGTTGAAGCGACGAGATCGGTTCAATCACCTCCGCTTCGACGTCAGCTCCCTGGGGCTCACCCGTTCGAGAGATAAGCAGGTCACATTCATCTTCTACCCACTCGAAAATAGCTTCTATCTCATCAAGTGGTACGTGACCGTCGACACGAATATGCCACCGCAGATATAACTGTTCAGGATTCAGGCGTTCAAAGTCAGGAAGACCAGAGGGATCGCAGATGACATCCGCGCCTCCTGGTAAGGCATGGATCTCGCGCAATATACGCACGGGATCATTACCAGAAAACAGCATATCAAGATGCGGTGTAAAAGTGATCGACCATTCTTCTGTTCCGCTTGTAATCTGAACAGAGGTCGATGCCTCTTTTGGCGCTGGCGCTTCTGGTGTTTGGGACGGATCACTGCCAATGATACCGTTTAGCGCCGCCGTCACAGCATCCCGTTCGCTTTTGTCGTATTCAGTATTGTTTTCGTACGATTCCAGCATGGCGAGAATACAATCGCCACCGCGCAATAACACATCGATGGTGTGGCTATCCAGTTGCCGCTTTCCCTCACGCGACTCGTCGAGCAGGGTCTCCATGTTATGGGTGAAGTGGCTAATCTCATCGAGATTAAACGTCGCTGCGCCTCCTTTAATCGAGTGCGCCGCACGGAAAATGGTGTTGATGGACTCAAGATCAGTGGCTTCCGGATCCAGAGCTAGGAGCTCACGCTCCAACACTTCAAGGTTCTCGCGGCATTCTTCATAAAAGATACGCCGCAGCTGGTCCATATCCATGGCCATATCACCCTCCGTTGATGCGCCTTACAAAACGCGCTGTAGTGTTTTTAGCAAGGTATCTGGATTAAACGGCTTAACAATCCAGCCTGTCGCGCCAGCCGCTTTCCCCGCTGACTTTTTCTCGGCGGAGGCTTCCGTCGTGAGCATCAGTATGGGCGTGAATTTATATTGCTGAACGCCCCTCACTTGCCGCACAAACTCAAGACCATCCATTATTGGCATATTTACGTCTGAAATAATCAGATCGAATTTTTTAGCCTTCGCTTTACGTAGCGCGTCAGCTCCGTCATTAGCCGTTTCAACTTGATAACCCGCATCTTTCAACGTGTGGCTAACCATCTGCCGAATGGATACCGAATCATCCGCTGCTAGTATATTTGCCATCCTCTTACTCCAACTCCATGTATCAAGTGTTTAACTTTAATAATGAGGTCATGCCTGCCTGTTGAGCAGCTGCATGCAAACAGCCTGGAACATTGCGCCACTGCCACTCTTCACTCATGATCAACATACTAAGCAACAACTGAAGCCCTGCACTATCTACTCGGTTGAGCTTATGCGCATCAACGTCACATACCTCGCCACTCATTATTTGGGTGCTAAGTTTGTCCTTTATCAGTTGTACCTGTGTAATATCTAACGACTCCCCCAGCTCAATGTTCATAACTTGGCTCACCCTAACCTGTTGTAAAAAAAAGACACACTGTCCAGTCACTAAAATAAGTGTAGCAATAATTAGTCAGATTGTTTTTTTTCAACCTTGTTTTAAGTGGTTCTTTTCAAACGTTCAGCGAAAAACGCCTGAGGGATAAGTAATTTTTTTCAATAAATACAGATCATTAAAAGAAGAAAATCGCACTACGGCGATAAAAAAAGCAACCAGTGCCTTTTTTCCTGTTCACCCCAAAGAATGAAGAAAATCACAAAACACAGGATCAACATGAAAATAAGAATGGAAATTATTTGTCAGAAAAAAGAATAAGTTAAAATTACTTTGACATGATGGGGTTAATACTATTTAATACTCACCTTGGCCCGGATAGCTCAGTCGGTAGAGCAGGGGATTGAAAATCCCCGTGTCGGTGGTTCGATTCCGCCTCCGGGCACCATATATAGAAATAGCCCTACTCTCACGAGTAGGGCTTTTTTTTACTTCAATGCCGTAGATGTCGCGCCATTGGCCTATGATTAAACAGCCTAATTGCCTGCTTGTTGCTCTAATTAGCTTGCATCGCCCGTATATAGAACGTTACCGAAGTGAATGGATTCTGGTTAAAGGCAATATGTTTCGATAGGCTCTGTCGCCCACAGTTTGGATCACCAGCACGCTTGCCTTTCGTGGCCTTGTCGCACCTGTTTAACAATAACAAGAATAAAGCAAAGTTTAACCCGCGTCTGCTGGCGTTATTCGTCAAGATGATGGGCGTTTATCCCCGGCACAGTGGTTAGACTCTCCAATGAGGATATTGGCATTATTATTTCGGTCAACAGTACGGCGCTGCTCAAGCCAAATGTGATGATTTATGATCCGGATATTCAGTCAGATCAAGCAACGATAATTGATATACGAGAGAGTGATCTAGAGATAGACACCGTTGTGCCTATCTCTAAACTGCCAGAGGAAGTGAAAGAACCCTTGAAGCCGCCCACCCAAACTTCCTATTTTATAAGCGCTGACGGCGACAAAGAAGCTCTATTTAGTGGGCGCTGGTTTCTGCTTTATCCGCGGTACGGTGTAGTTCTACCGCCAAGTTATCAATGAGGCGGGTATTGCCAAGATAAGCGGCAACCAAAATTTACCGCTTGACGGCTTTCTTCGCTAATCTGCGCGAGCGAGGAAGCGTCGCGAATATAGAATTCGTCTGGCTTTAGCCCCGCCGCACGTAACTGATCGTGAGCATCTTCAATCAGATCATCGAGATCACGCCGTCCATTGCGCATTTGTGCACTCATCCAACGCATGGTTTTTGCGAGCACAGGCGCACGTTGGCGTTCATCGACGGTCAAATTATTATTCCGAGAGCTCATGGCTAAGCCGTCGCTTTCACGCACGGTCGGTACACCAATAATCTCAATCGGCATCGCCATGTCAGCCACCATTTTACGGATAACGGCAAGCTGCTGAAAATCTTTCTCACCAAAGCACACCACACTCGGCTGCACGAGGTTGAACAGCTTGGTTACGACCGTCGCCACCCCACGAAAGTGACCTGGGCGGGAAGCACCTTCAAGCATGGATGACAGACTCGGCACCTCGACTGTCGTATGAGCATCAAGCCCTTGCGGATATAAGGTGTCAGCCATTGGCGTAAACACTAGGTCTACCCCCTCCTCACGCAACTTGGTAAGATCTTCATCCAAGCTACGTGGATAATTGGCCAGGTCATCGGCGCGATCAAATTGCATAGGATTAACAAAAATACTGACCGCTACCACATCGCCCTGCTCTCGGGCTTTGCGGACTAACGTTAAGTGACCCTGATGTAAATTACCCATGGTGGGCACGAATGCTATACGCTTTGCCGCTTTTTGCCACTGGCTGATTTGATCGCGCAGTGGCGCAACCTCAGAAATTACCTGCATACTCGGTCTCTCTATTTGAACGTGTGGGCGGGACCGGGAAATTCGCCATTCGCCACTTCTTGCACATACTTGGCCACCGCTTCACGGGCATCACCCGTTTCTGCCAAGTAGTTTTTCGAGAATTTGGGCATATAGTTTGCCGATACGCCGAGCATATCATGCATGACCAAAATCTGACCATCGGTGTCACTGCCTGCCCCTATGCCTATCACAGGGACAGAAACGGTGTCTGTGATCCGCTTAGCTAATGACGCTGGTACGCACTCAAGTAAGATAATTTGTGCGCCGGCCTGCTCAAGGGCGACGGCGTCGGCCACCATTTGTTCGGCCTTTTCATCATCACGCCCTTGTACACGGAATCCACCGAAGATATTCACCGATTGCGGCGTCAGGCCCAAGTGTACACAAACCGGCACGGCACGCTCAGTTAGCATTTTTACTGTCTCGGCTAACCACGCTCCACCCTCGATTTTGACCATGTTGGCGCCAGCTTTCATCAATTCAGCAGCATTCGTACACGCCTGCTCAGGAGTTGTGCAGCTCATAAACGGCATATCGGCCATCAACAAGCTATTGGGGCTGCCTGCGCGCACGCAACGCGTATGATACGCCAACTCGGCAACTGATACGGATAGGGTATCGCTTTTCCCTTGCAGCACCATACCTAAGGAGTCGCCCACCAACAAAACAGGAACATCCTGTTGCTCAAACAGCTGAGCAAAGCTCGCATCATAAGCGGTAAGGGATGCAAACTTTTGTCCTTGTTGCTTCCATGTGATCAGATCAGTAATTGTGATTTTTTTCATTGTGTCTCCCAAAGCCTGAAACTGGGGCCCACCGATTAAGCGTGATCGCAGATACGGGTTAAACCGTTACGATCCACGCGCGTCAGGCACGCGGCGAGCGTACTGCCATCCGGCAAGCACAAGTCGGGGGCGATGTCGGCAAGTGGATACAGCACGAACTCACGTGCTTTCATGCCGTAGTGTGGGACCGTCAGTCGTGGATGCTCGATAACACGGTCACCATAAAGCAAAATGTCGAGATCTAAGGTTCTTGGCCCCCAACGTTCTGCTTTGCGTTCCCTGCCATAATCAAGCTCAATTGCTTGGGTGGCATCCAATAGTGTCAGAGGGTCAAGCTGGGTGTCCACCGCAGCCACTGCATTGACATAGTCAGGCTGATCGGCGGGCCCCATTGGCCTACTGGTATAAAGAGAAGACACTGCCACCCAGGTACTTTGTGGCAGTGTCTTTAGTGCAGCAATTGCCTGTTCCGCTTTTTTTATCGGCTCACCTAGATTGCTGCCAATCGCAATATAGACTCGGTTCATGCGTCTGAATTCGATTGCGGCTTGCGCCGGTGCGGCGGCGCTTTACGGCGACGTGACTTAGGTTTGCGCGTATTACTCGTCTTATTGATCGCACGCACCATTTTTTGGCGCCCGCCCTCATCGGCGCGTTGAAAGTCTCGCCACCACGCACACAGTGTTTCAGTATCATCACTTTCTACCGCACCGCGCATTTCCAGCAAATCAAACGCCGCTCGGAATTTTTTCTCATCCAAGGTTTTGAATGCGCGTGCGCCGGTACGGCGGGTCATGCGCATTTGTAATTGCCAAACTTCTCGCACCATGGCGGTAAAGCGACGAGGAATGGCGACCGTTTTCACTTGTTCGTCAACGATATCACTCGCCGCGACCATAAAGGCATCGTAGTAACTTAAACCACTTTCAAACGCCATTTCTTCAGCACGTGTCACCAAGGGATACCAAAGCATCGCCGCAAATAAGAAAGCGGGATTAATGCGCTGATCGTTCGCAACGCGTTTATCCGTTGAACGTAACACCTGCTCAAGCATTTGTTCGGTTTGGCTGGTTTGCGCTTCGGTAAAGTGCGCCGCCACCGCAGGGAAAAGCTGCTGAAATAGGTTGTACTCACGCAACATTTGGTACGTCGCAAGCCCCTGTCCCGCTTGCAGCAGTTTTAAACTTTCTTCAAACATACGTGCCGCGGGAATATCTTGTAACAAGGGCGCTAGTTCTGCCATCGGTGCCGCGGTTGCATCATTAATGGTCATATCCAGCTTAACCGCAAAACGCACGGCACGAAGCATCCGTACCGGATCTTCACGATAGCGCGTATCTGGGTCCCCTATCAGGCGAACAACGCGATTATTCAGATCGTCAAGCCCACCGGCATAATCACGGATAGAGAAGTCAGCAATGTTGTAATACAGCCCATTAATGGTGAAGTCGCGGCGCTGCGCATCTTCATCAATGGTGCCATAGACATTATCGCGTAGCAGCATGCCGTCTTCAGAACGGGCCGTTTGTTTGTCTTTTTCACCTTTCTCGCTTTTGCCGTGATGACCCCGAAAAGTGGCAACTTCGATGACATCTCGCCCAAACAGAATATGGCAAGACGAAAACGACGGCCAATCAGGCGACAATTACGGAATAACTTTCGCACCTCATCCGGTGTGGCATTGGTGGCGATATCAAAGTCTTTGGGTTCGCGATCCAACAGTAGATCTCGCACCCCTCCGCCAACGAGGTACGCTTCATAGCCCGCTTTGTGCAGGCGATAGAGCACTTTCAGCGCATTTTCGCTGATACCTTTGCGCGAAATGCCGTGTGCTTTGCGGGGGATAACTTCCAACTTAAGATCCTCAATTGCTCGTGTTTTACCATCACGATTCAGAACCTTACGGCAAAAGCTGGTCACTCGATTAAAGATAGCTCACCTCGTATTTGATTGTTCGGGCCATGAAACAGCGGCATATAATATATCAGGGTTCGCCATTTTAGAATGCTGTTGTCACTTCCGTTTGTTTGGGTAAGTGCGTCAACGACCACGTATTGACCGCAAGATTCAGTAATTCGGTGGGCGTTGCCACCTTTTCCTCTGCCACTGTGTGTAAACCAAGAAACCGCATCGCCGCGCGTAAGGCAGGTAAAGGGGCTTGATTATCAATGGCTGGCGCACGGTTTTGTTTCGATAGTTTTTGCCCTTCTGCGTTTAATGCCAACGGAAGGTGCAAGTATTGCGGGATCACCGCCCCTAATTGGCGATATAAGGCAATATGGCGCCCCGTGGTACAATTAAATCCGCCCCTCGGACAATGTCCGTCACCCCTTGGTCGATATCGTCTAGCACCACCGCAAGGTTGTACGCATATAATCCATCGCGGCGCTTAATGATAAAATCTTCGTTAGCCAGATTAGCATCGAGATGAAAAGACCCATGTAGTCGATCGTTAAACGCTAATACTTCAACGGGACTTTTTAGCCTAACGGCGGCGTGCTCAGCCCCTTGGCCTTTATCACGACACCAACCTAAATAGCGATCACCAGCCTGTTTAATTTGACGCCGTGTACACGTGCAATAATACGCTTGCCCTGACGCTAGCCAAGCATCAATTTGCGCCTGATAATCATCTAGGCGCTGACTTTGGTAGCGAACCTGCCATCCAGTGTAAGCCGTACGCCTCAAGCGTGCGCAGAATCTCACTGGCCGCGCCCGGCTTTTCTCGGGGCGGATCGATGTCTTCTATGCGTACCAGCCATCGGCCATGATGGGCGCGAGCATCTAAATAAGAGCCTAGCGCGGCCACCAATGAGCCAAAGTGTAAAGGCCCTGATGGTGACGGCGCAAAACGGCCAATATAAGAAGCATCCAATGTCATGATAAGCGAATAAGCCTAGTCTCAGCGCCATAGGCAATAATGAATAGCGCAAATTGTACGGGGATCTTGCATTAACACAAGCGTCTACAAACACAAAAAGGGAGCCGAAGCTCCCTTTTATTTTATCAAGTAATTGCTGTTTTATTCACCTATCGCTATTTTATTCGCTCATCGCTAGCAGTAGGCGAGTAGCGTAGCAGCCAGCGACATCGCGCGTAGGCGCTATTTAGCGACGACTAACCCGCCATTTGCTTTTCTTTCAGCTCAGCGAGTGTTTTACAATCAATACATAGCTCGGCAGTTGGACGCGCTTCTAGGCGACGAACGCCAATCTCAATACCACATGAGTCGCAAAAGCCGAAATCATCGTCTTCGATACGCTGGAGTGTCTTATCAATTTTCTTGATCAGCTTACGCTCACGATCTCGGTTACGTAACTCTAAGTTAAATTCCTCTTCCTGCGCTGCACGATCGACAGGATCGGGGAAATTCGCCGCCTCATCTTTCATATGATTCATGGTGCGGTCGACTTCTTCCCTGAGCTGATTACGCCATGCATTGAGGATTTTACGGAAATGCTCGAGCTGTGGCTCGTCCATATATTCCTCTCCAGGTTTCTCCTGGTATGGCTCTAATCCGGCTATGGCAGGATGCCCAGCGATTTCTTTTCTTTGCTTTCTGGCATTCAGCTTCTCCTAAAAAACCTTGACATGACCCGTGTCTGTCAAATGAGGGCGCTATCTATAGCAGAAAGCCTTTAGGGTGGCAATCTTTGATTTACGCCCTGCAACGCCCAATGTGAACATGCTTACACTTTTGTTATGTGAGCAACAAAAGGTACGGAATTAACCAGATTTAGCTCACTCGCTGACACCTGAGCCTGATAACAGATAACCTCAACCCCCGACGCCAGCGCATGATTGAGCAGCTGGTTATAATCCGGGTCGATATGGGGGGCACCCGTGACGTTTTCAATCCCCGAGTGCAAAACAACAAACAATAAAACGGCACGGTGGCCTTGTTCGACCATGGCAATCAGCTCTCGCAGGTGTTTTTGCCCTCGGGTTGACACCGCATCTGGGAAAGCTCCCCAGCCATCCTCCTCTAACAAGGTGACACTCTTTACTTCTATATAGCAGTCAGCTCTGTCATCGTCACGTAATAGAAGGTCTATGCGACTGTTTTCACTGCCATAGCGTACTTCTGTCTGTAATTGTGCATAGCCTGCTAGTTCAGAAATACGGCCACCTTGTATCGCTTCAACCGCCAACGTATTGGCACGCGCGGTATTCACGCAAATCCAATCTCCCTGCTGGGTATGATTGATCTCCCAACTGTGCGGATACTTACGCTTCGGGTTATTTGACGTCGAGTACCACACCGTATCGCCAGGCGTTGCACACCCCGTCATCGCCCCCGTATTGGCACAATGGATAGTGAGGATCTCGCCATTGTCTAAAGTGACATCGGTTAAAAACCGTTTATAGCGGCGTACGAGTGTGGCCGATTGGAGTGGCGGGGAAAACTGCATCTTTAATTCCTGCTTTTGATTAACAACACTTTATCTAAGCCTAAAGCAAAAAATAATCGCATGGGCTCTCCTTTTACGCTCAGTCCGTTAAAATAGCGGCTTTGATTCTGACACAAAGGGCGAATGCTTGTCTCAGCTTCCGATTAACGCCGTCATTCCTGACCTCATGGCCGGGATCTCGACACACCCACAAATCATCATCTCCGCGCCACCGGGTGCCGGTAAGTCAACACGCTTGCCGCTTGCTCTACTTGAGCAGGCGACGCTCAAGGGAAAAATCGTGCTGTTGGAACCTCGTCGGCTCGCGGCGCGCAATATCGCTCGCTTTCTCGCCCAACATTTTGATGAGCCTATCGGCCAAACCGTGGGGTTAAGAATGCGTGGCGAGACAAAAGTCAGTGCTAACACGCGATTAGAAGTCGTGACTGAAGGGGTAATGACGCGCTTATTGCAAGTTGATCCCATGCTCGACGGTGTGAGCCTGATTGTATTCGATGAGTTTCACGAACGCAGTTTGCATGCCGATCTTGCCCTCGCATTAAGCTTAGATTGCCAAGCAGGATTACGTGACGACCTGCGCTTGATCGTGATGTCTGCCACCTTAGATAATCAAGCCCTATGTCAGTATTTACCCGACGCGCTCACACTCACTACCGAGGGACGCAGTTTCCCGATTCATTATCAGTATCAGCCGCTTTCACGCCACACACCGTGGGCAAGTGCGGTCGCAAGCGCAAGCCGAGATTTTATTGCTCAGCATACCGGCTCGGCACTGCTTTTTCTTCCCGGCATGAGCGCGATTCGATACGTCCATGCTGCCCTTAAAGGACGTCTCCCTGATGACATGGATCTACACTTACTCCACGGCAGCCTTGATGTATCAGCCCAACAAGCCGCCATTGCTCCTGCCCCGACGGGAAAGCGTAAGTTAGTGCTGACAACCAATATTGCTGAGACTAGCTTGACGATTGAAGGGATTCGACTAGTGATCGATGCAGGGCTTGAGCGGATGGTCATGCACCATGCACAAACCGGTATCGATAAGCTGGTGACAAGACAGGTGACGCGCAGTGCTGCCATCCAACGTGCTGGCCGTGCTGGCCGCCTCGCAGACGGGCACTGCTTACGCCTTTATAGCGAAGAGCAATTTCAGCGCTTACCTGTCGCACCAGCAGCCCCTATTTTACGTGAAGATTTAACCGATCTTGCCCTCAACGTGATCCAATGGGGCTGCGAGGTCAAAGATTTACATTGGCTTGACGCACCACCTACTAAGCACTGGCAAGCTGCTTGTTTAAGGCTGACACAATTGGGGCTGATTGATGAACGTCACGGATTAACCGCCTTGGGTCAACGAGCAAGCCACTTGGCAGCGTCTCCTCGAGCTGCTGCCATGTTGGCGCGCGTTGAAAAAGCCGATGTCTCGCTTCTATCCACGGCGTGCTGGCTAGCGGCCTGGGCGGAAAAACCCATGACCTCAGGCGCATCACTGGCGCTTGTCGACCAGTTGCGCGTGGCAATGTCCCACAAAAACTATCAGCACCGTGCACAGTCACTGGCTCGTACCGCAGGGATGACCTTACAGCATCACTTAGATGAAACCCTGCTGCCGCTGCTAGCGGCCAACATCTGGCCAGACAGAATCGCATTAGCGCGGGGGAAGCCGGGGCGCTTTATGATGGCCAATGGTCACGGTGTGATCTTGGACAGCCTAGAGGCATTCAGCCGCGCCGACGCCGTCGTGATATGTGATGTGATGGCCGGCGATCAAGGTGACAGTCGCGCCTATAGTGCGATTGCTATCTCACTGACCGCGCTTCAAGAAACACGTCCCGACTTATTCAGCCATCGCGATGTGGTTGTATGGGATGATAAACGCGGCACGCTGAAAGCAGAAAAGCAGCAGCGTTTGGGCGAGTTAGTCCTCGCTTGCGAACCACTCGACACCCTCAGTGCCGAACAGCAGGCACAAGGGTTGTTAGATGCCGTTCGCCAAAAAGGCATTGCGGCCTTGAACTGGCAACGCGGTAGCCAGTCTCTGCTGACTCGCGCCCGCTGTGCTCAGGCATGGGGGTTAGACATTGCGCTTCCGCCCCTAAGCGATGACAACTTGCTTGCATCGCTCGATACCTGGCTGGCTCCCTTTATTTATGGCATGTCACGCTGGCAAGCACTCCAGCAGTTAGATCTCAAACCCGTGTTGGAAGCCTGGTTTGGCTTTGCGGTCACGCAGCAATTAAATGCGGCACTACCCACACATATGACAGTGCCAACCGGGTCGCGTTACCCACTGCGTTATACCCGGAAAGTGCGCCGGTACTGGCAGTGAAAATGCAAGAAATGTATGGACAGGCGCAAACACCGACGCTTGCTCACGGTAAGGTTGCCGTGCAAGTTGAGCTTCTCTCACCCGCCGGACGTCCATTGCAAATTACCCAAGATCTCGCCGGCTTTTGGCAAGGGAGTTATAAAGATGTGCAAAAAGAAATGAAAGGGCGCTACCCTAAGCACCTTTGGCCGGATGATCCGGCTAATCATATGCCGACTCGTCAAACCAAACGCCATTTTAACCAGAGTTAATTGATTGTATGGCCGATAAAAAAACACGTTCACGCGCGAGCAATAAAAAAAGTGCATCATCCAAGCGTCAACCCAAGAAAGCCGCCGCCAAACCGAGCTGGACCAAACGCCTATTAAGTCTCGGATTAAAATGCAGCCTGGTGGGGATCGCCGCGGTCGTCATTTTAGGTATTTATCTTGATGGCAAGATCCAAGACCGTTTTAGTAGCGGCCAAATTTGGCAGCTCCCAGGGGTGGTGTATGGCCGGGTGATTAACCTCTCACCAGGTAGCGATGTGTCACTCCTTCAACTGCGCCAGCAATTGGATGCGCTGAATTACCAAAAAGTACGCACTCCTAAGCGCCCTGGCGAGTATTCGGCTTCACAAACACGGCTGGAAATCATTCGTCGTCCGTTTGATTTTGAAGATGGTCCGGCGTCCGCACGACATGCGATGCTGAGCTTTGGTGATAATCAAGTCAACCAGATTACTGAAGTCAGCACCAACCAATCTCTAGGGCTTTTACGCATTGAGCCGAAATTGTTGGGCATGATGGAGTCTGGCATCAATGAGCAACGCCTGTTTTTACCCCGAGAGCGTTTCCCCGAATTCTTAGTCGAGGCTTTACTCACCACAGAAGACAGAGATTTTTATCACCATGAAGGCGTTTCTCCAACCGGGATATTACGCGCACTCGTGGCCAATATTCGTGCCGGTCGTACCGTGCAAGGTGGTTCGACACTCACCCAGCAACTGGCTAAAAACCTCTTTCTTACTCGCGATCGCACCTTGTGGCGAAAGGCACAAGAAGCCTATATGGCGCTGATCCTCGATTTTCGCTACAGCAAAGACAAACTCTTAGAAGCCTACCTTAACGAGGTCTACTTGGGGCAGAATCGCGGTGAGCCCGTGCATGGGTTTCCATTAGGCGCTCGGCTTTATTTTGGTCGTCCGATTAGCGAGTTACGCGTGGATCAACTGGCCTTGCTCGTCGGTATGGTAAAAGGGCCCTCTTACTACAACCCATTCCGCCACCCTGAGCGGGCCAAAACGCGCCGCGATCTGGTACTGCGGCTAATGCTAGAACAAAACCGGCTGACAAGCGCAGACTATGATGCAGCGGCCAGTCGCCCGCTCGATATCCAAAACACCCCAAACGCTATCGCGTCCACAGCCGGCTTACTTTGATCAACTCAAAGAGGAAATCCGCCATAAAGTTGGCGATAACTATGCCGCTGGCGCCGGACTACGTATTTTCACCACGCTTGATCCTGTGTCACAGCAAGCGATTGAGCGTGCGGTGACCGAAAAGGTTAACGCGCTTAAACATCGTGCAGGGAATCAACTGGAAGCCGCCGCCGTGATCGCAGACAGGCGTAGTGGCGAGGTGCGTGCCATGGTTGGAGCGCACGCCCGGGCTTTGCCGGTTTTAACCGTGCATTAAATGCCAAACGCTCTATCGGTTCACTCGCCAAACCTGCAGTTTATCTGACTGCGTTAAATCAACCTGAACGCTTTCAGCTCACCAGTAACATTGACGATAAGCCCATTCGGTTAGAAGGCAGCCAAGGGAGCAGTTGGCAACCGCGCAACTATGACCGCCAATATCGCGGCACGGTCTCCTTACTGACCGCCTTGGCAAAATCTTATAACGTGCCAACGGTTAACCTCGGCATGCAACTGGGGTTAGAGAATGTGGTTAACACCTTTTCTCAATTGGGGGCAAAGACTGACACTATTCCGCGCGTTCCCTCACTGCTTCTGGGCGCGTTTAGCATGAGTCCATTTGAGGTTACCCAAGTCTACCAAACCCTGGGCAATGCGGGACAGCGCGCCCCGCTCACCGCTTTGAGGGCAGTCACAACTAAAGAGGGCCAAGGGCTATACCAGAACTGGCCTAAAGCAGAACGAGTGGTGTCTGAACAAGCTGGCTGGCTCACCTTGTATGCGATGAAACAGGTGGTGAAACAGGGCACAGGGCGCTTCTTGCAGCAACGGCATCGCCATGCAGCACTCGCAGGTAAAACGGGGACAACAGATGATAACCGTGATAGCTGGTTCGTCGGCATCGACGATAAAGAAGTCACCACGGTGTGGCTGGGGCGCGATGATAATCAATCGACAGGGCTCACCGGTGCCTCTGGCGCCTTGCGTGTTTATGATGACTATTTAAATCGCCGAGGCGCGACAACACTGGCGCTTCCCTGGCCCGCAGACATCACCACGGTCACTGTTAGCCAACAAGGCAGTCAATACGCGTTGAACTGTCGCGGTGAGATGTCGCTCCCCGTGTGGGACATAAACGGCCAGTTTACCAAACGATGTAGCCAGCCGGATCCCGTGGGGTGGCTGAAAGGCTTATTTGATTAGCGCCTTATTTTATTAGCGCCTCACTCACTCGATACGCGTTAACACCCGAAACCGCACACCGTAAAAAGCCCCAGCCATGATGGCTGGGGCTTTCTCGCGCTCATACTGTGAGGTATTTAGCCACGTAAGCCTGTGCCTCTAGAAATTAAGCGCCACGCTAGCGCATATAAGCCGATAATAAACAGTAGCAACACCCCAAACGATGTCATGATCCCCACATCCGACACCCCGAGGAAACCATAACGGAAAGCGTTAACCATATACACGATAGGTTCAGCTAGACACCTCTTGCCAAAACTCAGGCAACAGCGACAGCGAATAAAATACCCCACCAAGATAGGTAAGAGGCGTCAGTATAAAGGTTGGGATCAAGCTAATATCGTCAAAGGTCTTGGCAAAAATGGCATTAATCAGGCCCCCTAAAGCAAACACGGCTGAGGTCAGGATCACCGTTGTGACCACGATAAATGGATGTGCGATTTGCAAATCCACGAAGAACAAGGATGTCATCGTCACTAAGGCCCCCACCGCTAAGCCACGGCACATGCCTCCGCCAATATAACCGGCAATGATCACATAGTTAGGGATAGGCGCGACTAACAACTCCTCGATATTATGCTGAAACTTGGCACTAAAAAAAGAAGACGCCACATTGGAGTAGGAGTTAGTAATCACTGACATCATAATTAAGCCAGGAACAATATACTCCATATAACTGAAGCCTTCCATTTGACCGATACGCGATCCAATCAAATTACCGAAAATGACGAAATACAAGCTCATGGTAATCGCGGGTGGGACCAAGGTTTGCACCCAAATCCGCGTAAAACGCGCCACTTCTTTATGAATGAGGGTACGAAATGCCACCCAATACAAGGCATTCATGCGCGCTCCTCCCCATTTTGCTGAATTAACGTCACAAACAACTCTTCCAAACGGTTGGCCTTATTACGCATTGATAATACTTGCACCCCCTGTTGTGACAGCTGCTCAAAAACCGGCGTTAAGCCGACTGATTTACTCACTTCCACTTCCAAGGTATTCGTATCAGTGGTTTGCCAGTTCACCCATTAAGCGCATTGAGCTTGTGCCCAGGCTGTAAATCGAGAATAAAAGTCTCGGCATCCAATTTAGATAACAATGCCTTCATCGACGTATCCTCGACCAGCTCTCCCCGATTAATAATACCAATATTGCGGCATAGCGTTTCGGCTTCTTCCAAGTAATGGGTAGTGAGAATAATGGTGATCCCTTGACGGTTAATTTGGCTTAAGAAATCCCACATCGAACGGCGCAACTCAATATCGACACCTGCCGTCGGCTCATCCAAAATCAACAAGCGCGGCTCGTGCATCAGCGCACGGGCGATCATTCAAACGACGTTTCCATCCCCCCGATAAGTTACGCGCCGGCTCATTCCGTTTGTCCCACAAATCCAGCTGTGAGAGATATTTTTTTGCACGTTCTTTGGCCTGTGCACGCGGCACACCGTAGTAACCGGCTTGATTCACCACAATCTGTTCGACTTTCTCAAATTGATTAAAGTTGAACTCTTGCGGGACGAGGCCAATTTGTTTTTTCGCTTCGACCTTTTGTGTGTCCAAATCGTAGCCAAAAATGCTTACCTGCCCTTGGGTTTTATTGACTAGAGAACTCAATATGCCAATGGTGGTGGATTTACCCGCCCCATTTGGCCCTAACAGCGCATAAAAATCGCCCTCCTCGACAGAGAGCGATACCCCTTTTAACGCCTTAACACTGGATCCGTACGTTTTAACGAGATCCTTAATTTCGATGGCTTTCATAAGCTCCCGTTCTTTTAAAGCATGCCGTCTGTTACTCGATGTGCAGCGCGGAGCGCGTCATAACGGCTATCAAAGGTATGATCATCCGTTAGCCAGTTTTTTACATGCAAGCGTTCAAGCTGATCCCGCGTTTTTTGGTGGGGACAAAGTAAAAAGACTTGGCAATGGGCTTCAACCGCATCTTTGATCGCGTTTTCAAGCGCCAGGCCGACGGTCATATCAATCATGGGCACGTCACTGAGGTCTAAGATCATGACATCAAATTCTTCAATCTTGCTATGTTGACGCGCGATCGCTTTGGAGACACTGAATATCATTGGGCCTGACAGATAGAAAAACAACACTTTTCCGTTCGCACTGTGCAATAAAGATCGTTCCATATCGCTGAGCGGCACATCATCCTCATCGGCATCACTGATGGCTTTGACCTGTTTTTCTTGCTCGCGGCTCAGATGCTCAATCGCAATAATGTTGGCAATAAACACGCCAACACCAACGGCAACGATGAGATCCACCAGCACGGTGAGTATCATCACACCATACATGATCACGGTTTGATGTAGACTAACTTTATGCGCACGCTGGATAAAGGTGCGGTCGAGGATGTTAAAGCCGACATAAATCGCTATCCCAGCTAAGACGGCCATCGGGATAGGCTCGGTCAGAAAGCCGGCCACCAAAATCACGGCCGCTAAAATCAACGCACGAACAATCGCGGACAGCGGAGAGCGCCCACCAACTTGTACATTAACCACGGTGCCCATGGTGCCACCGGCACCAGGTAGCGCACCAAATAACCCCGCGACCATATTGGCTAACCCTTGCCCTCTCAGCTCCTTATCCGAGTCGTGCTCTTCACGCGTTAACGAATCAGCAATGACCGCTGATAGCAGCGTATCAATACAGCCGAGCGTTCCCAGCACCAAGGCATCGACCACCATGGTTGTCAATACTTCACTATTGATCTGCGGCAACACTAAGGTCGGCAATCCAGTAGGAATGACCCCGATACGGCGGATCGCATCCAGATCGAACCACCATAGAGATAGCAAGGTCACAATCACCAAGGCGACTAACTGTACAGGCATATAACGCCGGTAGCGCTGGGGAAACGAGAATAAGATCCCTAATGTCAGTAACCCAAGCAACAACTCGCTTTGTTGAGTATTGACAATCAACTCAGGTAGCCCCTTCAGCGTGCCTAGCACCCCACCCTCGGGTGTGGTTTGCCCCAATAACGGCGGAAGTTGAAGGATAATAAGGATCACACCAATGCCCGACATAAAGCCAGATATCACGCTGTAGGGCATCAAGGTGACATACTTTCCCAACTTGAGCGCGCCCAAAATCACCTGAAACAAACCGGCCATCATCACGACAGTAAAGCCCATCGCCATCCCGCCCTCAGGATAACGAGACACCATAGTGGTCAACACCGCCGTCATAATCACGGTCATTGGTCCCGTGGGTTCCGAGATCAGTGTCGAGGAGCCACCGAATAAGGCGGCAAATAAGCCCACCAGAATCGCGCCCCACCATACCGGCTTCGGCACCAGCACCGGAGGCGACCCCGAACGCCAGCGAAAGGGGCAGCCGAAATCGACCGCGGTCGTGCCCCACCAAACAGACTCCCGTTGCAGGGCTCCCAAGATTTCCTTTGAAGTTCCGTTCGAATTTCAAACCCATTGATCCTTTACGTCGACTGCAGTGACTGGCCGTGACGGCTTTACTTACTGGCACGGGGGGTCCCCGATGCGCGCGCCAGTATATAGGAATGTGCGTAAGATCAAATCAGGTGGAAAAACGCCTGGATACTTTTTAACCGCAAAGAGCAAAATGATGAGAAATGTAGCAAATATTCACTAAATATAGTGTACTTAAGTGATCCTCTTTAGCGTCCTATCGCTTTTGTTGGGTGCCTGGAGGACAGATGCATGAAGTGTGCATCTCGCCGCCTCGAGCCAGGCGGCGATCTAGAGCATGACAGCTAGATGGGCCAGTGTAACCAAATAAACCTCTGGTTACGGCATCACCTCTACCAGCCTATTCGCCGCCTCTAACGCGGGCTGCCGAGTGGTAAAGATATGCGCCTCTCGCACCCAGTCGCCAATGTGTAAGCGCTGAAGCTGCTCTCGCGTTTCATCGTGTGGACAGAGTAAAAACACAGTGCAATCAGCCTCACGCGCATCTTTAATCGCGTTTTCCAGTGCCAACCCCACGGTCATATCCAGCATAGGTACATCACTTAAATCGAGGATCATCACTCGGAATTCATTAATGTGTGCATGCTGACGCGCAATGGCTTTGGAGACACTAAAAATCATCGGGCCAGATAAGTAGAAAAAGAGAACTTGGCCATGGCTGGCAATCTAAAAGCGCGCGCTCCTCGTCATTCAACGGCACTTCATCATCCTCTGTATCACTGATCGCCCGTATCTGTTTTGCCTGCTCGCGGCTGAGTCGTTCAATGACTAACAAGTTAGCAATAAAGACCCCCAGGCCCACCGCGACAATCAGATCAACAAAGACCGTCAGTGCCATCACGCCATACATGATCCCTGTTTGCTGCAAGCTAATTTTGTGGGCGCGATGTAGAAAACTCCAATCAAGAATATTAAAACCGACATAGAGTGCAATGCCAGCAAGGACCGCCATCGGGATCGGTGCGGTGAGCGCCCCTGCTACCAATACTACGGCCGCCAAAATAGCCGCGCGGAATATGCCTGATAGGGGTGAACGCGCGCCCACTTGCACATTGACCACGGTACCCATTGTCGCTCCAGCTCCTGGCAATGCGCCAAACAAGCCCGCTATCATGTTCGCTACGCCTTGACCACGCAATTCACGATCGGAGTCATGCTCTTGCCGGGTCAATGAGTCTGCAATCACCGCCGTTAATAAGGTATCAATGCATCCCAAAGTGCCTAAAACGAGGGCATCAATAATCATGGCCGTGAAGTGCTCTGCAGTGATGTGCGGCACCACCAATGAGGGAAACCCGGTGGGGATCTCACCAATACGACGAATACTATCGGTATCAAAAAGGAGCACCGAAACCAGCGTAATACTGATCAATGCCACTAACTGAGCGGGAATATAACGACGGTATTTGGCAGGAAAATAAAACAAAATACCTAACGTCAGCGCACCAAGAAACATCTCACTAAGCTGCGCATTCATCAGCAAATCTGGTAAAGCCTTGAGGGTGCCTAATACCCCGCCCGATGGCGCCGCTTGACCTAACAACGGCGCGAGTTGGAGCAAGATTAAAATCACGCCAATCCCCGACATAAAACCGGATACGACGCTATACGGCATCAAGGTGACGTATTTCCCCAGCCGCAAACTGCCTATCAGCACTTGGAAGGCGCCCGCCATCATCACCACGGTAAAGCCCATGGCAAGGCCACCTTCAGGGTAACGTGACATCATGGCGGTGAGTACCGCAGTCATGATCACCGTCATTGGGCCGGTGGGCTCTGAAATCAGTGCGGAAGAGCCACCAAATAGCGACGCGAATAGTCCCACTAAAATCGCGCCCCATAACCCGGCTTCAGCGCCAGCACCCGAGGCAACTCCAAATGCAAGTGCCAAGGGTAATGAGATAATCGCGGTGGTCACGCCACCAAATAAATCGCCCTTTAATGACAGCTGCGCAAATCGTCTTTTATCAAACACGCACTACCTCGACTGCAGTTAAGATTATGATAGAGCTAACAGTATACGAATTTTCTCGCGTTAACCTATCCGAGCAGTAGTTTTAACATGCACAGCGTGATCCACTGGATGAGGAGGTGGATGTAATAAAATATGAATATTGATCTCAGTATATTTCACACGTCGAGAGTGCGGTATAGTACCGATTGATAACTTTGCTAACAGACTGAGTGAGTATGGCCCAGATAAAAGCGTTGTTTGCCAATAATAAAGCCTGGTCGAAAGATATTCGTGATACTGATCCCCAGTTTTTTGCCGATCTTGCCAAAGAACAACATCCCGAATACTTATGGATTGGTTGTGCCGATAGCCGCGTACCCGCAGAGCGGCTGACAGGGTTAGACTCCGGTGAGCTATTTGTCCACCGTAATGTGGCCAACCAAGTGATCCACACCGATTTAAACTGCCTGTCGGTGGTGCAATATGCGGTGGATGTATTGCAAATAAAGCACATTATTGTTTGTGGTCACTATGGCTGTGGTGGGTCCATGCCGCGATTGAAAACCCCGAATTGGGTCTTATTAATAACTGGCTGCTGCATATTCGTGACCTTTACCTCAAGCACAAAAGCTATCTGAGCCAATTACCGCCTCAAGCTCGTGGTAATCGTTTATGTGAAATCAATGTCGCCGAGCAAGTCTATCATTTAGCAACTCCACTATTTTGCGCGCCGCGTGGGAGCGAGGCCAAGATGTCAGTGTGCATGGCTGGTTTTACGACACCACGGACGGTATTTTGCGCGATCTCGGCATGACGGCGAACAGCCGAGAGTCGCTGGAAATCAACTACCAAGCAGCGATGTGTCAACTGGCACAGGACACGGCCGCCTACTAACGACAGCGAACAAAAAAACTCATTAAAAAAACCGAGCGTTGAGCTCGGTTTTTTGTAGCATGATAATCGCTGAGGGATTAATCCTGCGGGATCACTTTACCCACGTACGGAAGGTGGCGATATTTTTGTGCATAATCAATACCCACTCCGACCACAAATTCATCTGGAATGGTAAAGCCAAGCCAGTTCACTTTGACGTCGACTTCACGACGCTCTGGCTTATCCAATAGCGTACAAATACGTACTGAGTTTGGCTCACGCAGCGATAAAATTTCACACACTTTGCTTAGCGTGTTTCCCGTATCAATGATGTCTTCAACCAAAAGAATGTCTTTTCCTTTGATATCATCATCCAAATCTTTAAGGATACGCACATCACGCGTGCTTTCCATGCTATTGCCGTAACTGGATGCCGTCATAAAGTCGACCGCATGCGGCATATCAATCGCCCGACATAAATCTGCCATGAAGACGAACGAGCCGCGTAACAACCCGACTAAGACGAGCTCTGAAGAGTCTTTATAATGTTCGCTGATCTCGGCGCCCAGGGCTTTAACTCGTGCCTGTACGTCTTGCTCTGAAATCATCACTTCAACGGTGTGTTTCATATCTGCCCCGATGGTTATCGCTCCCCGATAGGGAGGTCACTAACAAAGGTGGCATAGTCTAGCACTAAATCGATTGCGGATCCCAGCGAGGCGGTTTTTCCTACTTTGCACCCGCACACTAGTTGGTTATCACACTGATTGATAAGAAAAAATAATCCATGCCTGTCTTTTTAATAATGAATGACTTTTTTTGCAGACAAAATTACCGTTTTACGGCCTAGATCAGCTTTACGCCCGTTGTCAGGCGATAAACAGCTGGTATAAACTCAATAACGCTAATAAGAAAATTGTTAGCACAAACAATAATTAATTTGTACAAACCAAAAATAAGTTGGCAGGTTTTAGGATGGCTCAATCAAATGAAAGAACAAGGACGCGACTGTCGCCCGAAAGACGTAAAGAGCAGTTATTAACTTGTGGCTTAGATGTCTTTGCGAAACGCGGCATTGGCCGCGCTGGACACGCAGATATCGCAGACATGGCCGATGTTTCCGTCGCGACCGTCTTTAACTACTTCCCGACGCGCGAAGACCTCGTCGAAGAAATCCTGGCTCAAACCGAAAAGCATTTCATCGCATTAATTAGTGCATGTACCGAACAAGATCAGTCCATGCGTGGCGCATTAAACTGTATTACGTCGCAGATCATCGATACCGCACTCGCCGATAAAGCCTGGATGAAAGTCTGGTTTGAGTGGAGTACGTCTATTCGCGAGGACATTTGGCCACGCTTTGTCAAAGGGAGTCGAGACGCGGTTGATCAGTTCGAGCACGTGTTTGAACGTGGCATCGAAAAAGGCGAAATGACAGACAGTCATCAACCAAGAGAGCTTGCAAGTATGCTAGCAGGTGTGTGCTACGTGCTCTTTTTACAAGCCCACCAACAACCCGATAAAGCTGCGCTCAATGCCATGGCCCAGCATTACATTGATGTATTATGCCAGCATGGCTAAACGCCATGGCACGATAAAAAGCCAACGTCACGTTGGCTTTTTTAATGCTTCATTACTGCACGCGAGTGATTGATAAAGCGCGCTAATGATCGATAAAGCGCGTTAATGTTCGATAAAGCTCGGTCCATCATTGAACAACACAGGCTCATGAGCACGAATGTTCAAGCGCACTCTCTCACCCACCGACAACGGCTCTCTGGCATGAACCGATAATTTCTGCCCATGAATATCAATGGTGTAACGGCTACTATCACCCATAAACTGTTGAGACAATACCTGCCCTTCTCCCTGCTCATCGGCGCGAATACTTAAAAATTGCGGACGGAGTAACCACCAATGCGGGCCTGGATGGCAATGCACAGGTCGAGGCCAAGGACCCAGTGGCGTCTGCATTTGTTCTTGCTCGGACACGGTCACCGGGACATACGATCCTTGACCAAGAAAATCTGCCACAAAGCGGCTAGCGGCTGGTAGTACACCTCTGTGGTATTGCCAAACTGTTCAATAAGGCCTTGATTCATCACGGCTAATTTATCCGCAAACGCAAACGCTTCTTCACGACTGTGTGTGACTAAAATCGCGGTAACCCCTTGAGACTTAAAGATACGGCGAATTTCTTCAATTAAATCATGCCGCACTTGGGTGTCGATGTTAGAAAAAGGCTCATCCAATAATAACAGATCGGGCTCATACGCCAGTGCACGTGCAATCGCTACTCGTTGCTGTTGACCCCCGGATAACTGGTGAGGATAACGCTCCCCAAGGTCAGTCAAATGCACCAACTTGAGCATGTCTGCCACTTTATTGGCGCGTGCTTGCGCCGCTAACTGTGAAAGCCCAAACCCAATATTCTCTGCGACAGTCAGATGAGGAAAAAGCGCATAATCTTGAAAGATCATTCCGATATTACGCTGTTCAGGGGGCACCGAGTGCTGCTCGTTATCCATGACTGTACAACCGATCGATAATGTCCCTGCCGATAGCGGCATTAGACCTGCCATCGCTTTTAACAACGTCGTTTTTCCACAGCCACTGGCACCGAGTAGGCAAACAATCTCTCCGGGCGCCACTTGCAACGACAAATCTTTTAAGACAGGCGTACCGTTATAACTGCAGGTAAGATTTTTAATCGACAGGGCGCACTTCATTGATATTTCTGCTCCAATGATCGGTTAATCAAGATAAGCGGAACTAAGCCAACCACTACCAGTAAAATAGCCGGTAGTGCCGCGTACTCTAGGTGTTCATCAGAGGTGAAGTTGTACACATAGGTGGCCAATGTTTCAAAGTTGAACGGACGCAATAAAATAGCGGCATTGAGCTCTTTCATTGATTCGATAAACACAAGTAGCATCGCAATGAGGGTTCCACGACGAATTAAAGGCAGATGCACTCGGCGAATGACACCCGTCGTTGTGCACCCCATGGTTCGTGCTGCCATATCGAGCGATGGGGGGATTTTCGCCATACTAGATTCAATACTGCCGATAGCCACCGCGCTAAAGCGCACTACAAATGCCGCCAGTAAGGCAACCATGGTGCCCGATAACAGCAACCCGGGACGTCCCCAGTCATAGGCCTTAGCCACATCATTAATCAAATGATCTCCGCAAGTGAGCACCAGCATCACCCCAATTGCCAGGACGGTGCCCGGGACCGCATAACCCATTGACGCCAAACGCATGGGCGTCACACTCATGCCGTCTCCACGTAGACGACGATAGACATTCACCGTCCACGCTATGGCAACCGCAATGACAGCCGCCAAACTCGAGGTATAAAAGCTGTTATAGCTAAAAGAGGCGAAGTCACTGACGGCATTTTTTTCATAATAGTGCCATGCGTACATCATCAACTGTAACAGTGGTAAGATAAAAGCCAGTGACAACAGGCCCCAGCACCAGGCCACTACGCCCACTTTTCGCCAGCCATACAATGGTGTTTTCTCGATCGCATCACTGCTTGAGCTGGGACTAAATTGGGCTTGCTTACGGCGTCCATAACGCTCGGCACTGATTAAAAGAAAAATTACCACCAGCATTATTGCTGATATTTTGGCAGCCGCCGTTAAGCTTGAATAACTCAACCAAGTATCATAAACCGCTGTGGTCAGTGTGCTGACAGCAAAATAGTTGACCGTACCAAAATCGCCCAACGCCTCCATCGCCACCAGCGACGCACCCACTGCGATTGCGGGTCGAGCTAGCGGCAAGGAAATGCGGCGAAAGCTCTGTAATGGAGAACAACCCAGCAAGCGGGCGGAATGGGTTAAAGTGACACTTTGCTCCATAAAGGCCGCACGTGTCAGCAGATAAATATAGGGGTACAACACCAACGCGAGAACAAAGCATGCGCCTGGCAAGGTACGCATATCAGGGAACCAATAATCGGTCACACTCTGCCATTCAAAGGCATAGCGTAAAGCGCGCTGCAACGGCCCCGCATAATCAAACCAGTCCGTGTAGATATAACCAATAATATACCCAGGCATCGCGAGCGGCAGCACCATCGCCCATTGCAATTGTCGGCTGCCAGGCACCTGATACATCGCCAACATCCACGCCGTCGGTACGCCAAGTATGATCGCAATAGACACAACGCCAATCACTAACAGACTGGTATTTAAGGTATAGGTAGGAAGCACGGTTTGAAACAGGTGAGGAAAAATATCACCCGTATCACCAACCGCGGTGTAAAAGATCGCTAAGATCGGTAAAACCAGCAACAGAGCCAGGCTCCAGCTGCTGGTTTTTATAATGGGTAATCTATCTCGCATGGCCTACTACATTAAGGCGTCAGAGAAAGACAACAGGGACGATATTCGTCCCTATGCGACGGCTTACAGATCGAACTGAACTTCATCCAACAGTTTCACTGATTGGGTATAGTTATCAGCAATCGCCTCTAACGGCATTGGGTCGTGCTTATATTCGCCCCATGATGCCACGATTTCAGACTTCTCAACACCCATTTTCACCGGCTCTTCGAAGTTAACTTCAGCGTACATATGCTGTGCTTTGTCTGACGTTAAAAATTCCATGAGTTTCAGCGCGTTTTCTTGATTCGGTGCGTACTTCGCCATTGCCATACCACTCACGTTCACATGTGTGCCATGAGTATTTTGGCCAGGGTAGTTTAGATAAACCGCTTCCGCCCACGCTGTTTGTTCTTCATCGTTCAGCATCTTACCGAGGTAGTAGCTATTCCCCAGCGACACATCACACAATCCTTCCTTGATCGCTTTCACTTGTGCACGATCGTTGCCTTGCGGTTTACGCGCGAGGTTATCTTTAACCCCTTCCAGCCATTCTTTGGCTTTTGCTTCGCCATGGTTTTCAATGATCGCAGACACAAGAGACACATTATAAGGGTGTTTGCCTGAACGGGTACAAATCTTGCCTTTCCATTCAGGTTTTGCCAAGTCCAGGTAGTCAAAATCATCACCTAGCTCGCCGACACGCTCTCGTGAAGAGTAGACCGCACGTGCACGCGTTGTCAGCGCAACCCATTTATCCTCACTATCACGGAACTGCTCCGGCACATTGCTATCAATCACATCGCTTTGAACCGCTTGCACCACATCTTGGTTTAACAGCTCTTTAAGGCGTGAAATATCCACCGTGAGAAGGACATCTGCTGGGCTATATTCGCCCTCCTGCTTGACCTTTTCTGCCATGCCTTTTTTGGCAAACTTAACGTTCACCTTGATGCCTGTCTCTTCAGTAAACGCATCAAACATAGGTTCAATCAAAAATGGTTGGCGATACGAGTAGACATTCACTTCTTCCGCCGCGAACGCGGTGCTTGTTCCTAGCAGGCTAGCCGTCACAGCCGAGGCAATCAGCAGTTTTTTCATCGTAACAGTCCTTAAATATGATGATAAATGATAACGAATCTCACTTTCGTTAGTATACATGGAATGACTGGATGCTCAATATCGATAGGGATCAAAAAAAACGAAACCTTACCGTAAAAATGTAAGGTTTCGTTTCAAAGTTTAACGATGTCTTGCGCGTATGACTATTTTACGCTAACAAATTCGGGATACGCATCAACACCACAATCGTGTAAGTCCATGCCCGACATCTCTTCTTCTTCGGTCACGCGAATACCCATGGTTTTCTTCAATATCCACCAAACCACAAAGCTTGCGCCGAATACCCAGGCAAAAATAACGGCTGTGCCCAGAAGCTGTGCGCCAAAGGTCGCCCCTGTATTACTCAACGGCACCACCATAAGGCCAAAGAAACCACACACACCGTGTACCGATATCGCACCGACAGGGTCGTCAATTTTTACCTTGTCGAGGCCGATAATACTGAATACAACGATAGCCCCCGATACCATACCAATGATCAATGCCGCCACTGGAGACGGCGACAGCGGATCCGCAGTGATCGCAACCAACCCAGCCAATGCCCCGTTTAATACCATAGTCAGGTCAGCTTTTCCCCACATGGTTTTGCATACAAGCAGAGCAGCAATTGCACCAGCCGCCGCTGCCGCATTGGTATTGAGGAAGATTTGCCCCACGGCTGTCGCATTCTCAAAGTCTGACACCATCAACTGAGAGCCACCATTGAAACCAAACCAACCAAACCACAAGATAAAGGTACCCAGGGTGGCGAGTGGCAGGTTAGAGCCCGGAATAGGATTGATCTTCCCATTTTTGCTGTACTTACCTTTCCGTGCCCCTAACAAGATCACACCGGCTAATGCCGCAGAGGCACCCGCCATATGAACGATACCTGAGCCAGCAAAATCACTGAAACCAGCCTCTGATAGGAAACCGCCGCCCCACGTCCAATAACCTTCAACCGGATAGATCACCGCAGTCAAGAGCACAGAGAAGATCAAGAACACCCAGAGCTTCATTCGCTCAGCCACAGCGCCCGATACTACTGACATAGCGGTCGCCACAAACACCACTTGGAAGAAAAAGTCCGATTCCAATGAATGGTCAGCATCTGCGCCCTGTGTGCCAATCAAGCTGCCAAATGAAGGCATGAAACCGCCACCCGCATTATCAACATACATAATGTTATAACCGACCAGTAAGTACATGGTACAGGCGATGGCGTACAAGCAGATATTTTTGGTCAGGATCTCCGTGGTATTTTTAGATCGAACTAAGCCGGCTTCTAGCATCGCAAAGCCTGCAGCCATCCACATGACTAACGCGCCGGATAAAAGAAAGAAAAAGGTGTCGAGCGCGTAGCGCAGTTCTGTCACCGTATTAACCAGTTCCATTGTCTATACTCCCTGTAATTAAATTGCTTCCAGATCCATTTCACCGGTACGGATACGCACCGCCTGCTGAAGATCGAAGACAAAGATTTTGCCATCGCCGATTTTTCCGGTCTGTGCCGCATTAGAAATCGCTTCAACGACAGAATCCACATTCTCGCTCTGTACGGCGATTTCGAGTTTAACTTTGGGTAAAAAGTCGACTTGGTATTCGGCGCCACGATATAGCTCCGTGTGCCCTTTCTGGCGGCCAAAACCTTTGACTTCCGAGACAGTCATGCCGTCAATACCGGCATCCGCCAACGCTTCACGAACGTCATCAAGCTTAAATGGCTTGATAATGGCGCTAATCAGTTTCATATCCTTCTCCTGAGTCCTTGTGTTTGCTTCACACGATAAGTATCAAGAGCCGTGCCAACATTTTAATTAATAAAAATCAGTAGCTTATAGAAAATAAGGCGTAAACTCGTGGCATTTGCACTAAAAAAGTGCGAAGGATTCACCAAGACAGCGCACTGATGATATGAAATCACTCAATTGCACCATCGGCGATCATCGAAAGGGCGATCATCGAAAGAAAGAGGGGGAACTCAAGTGCCGAAGGGAAGACAACGGCACCATATGCACAAAATAACGCTTAAAACAATCTATCCCTTACCACTCGCGCATTTATCGTCGCCCATAACGGACAATAAAGTCTCGGTAGGCCTCTAACATCTCAATAAAGTCATCATAGCCACACGCGGCACAGCTTTCTTGATCATAAAAGGTTAGTGCCTGCGCACTGAGTGTTGCTTCAGCCTCATCGGAGGGCGTTTGTAGCATCGCATTCGCCATCACTACGACTTCATCCTGATTAGCCGTCAAGGTAAAGGTATGGCCGTGCCATTGCTGCTCGCTGTCAAGCTGATGGAGTGTTTCTAAATACCGCTCAACATGGCTAAGCTCGGTGCCTAACTCATCCAACAACCAGCGACCCATCGCTTCATGCCCCATCGAAAAAACGATTCGATAACTGTCATCAAAACTATTGCGAGAAAATTCGTAATCCACATCCACCTCCAATATTCGCGCAGCATTGTCCGGCTTTTACCACGAATTGCCAAGCACAAGCTGTTATCAAGGTGTCACTTCGATCATACTGATCATTTCGGCTCTACTAATATGGACGACCGCCATACAGCAAAGGACAAGCCCATGCATATTGTGATCGCACCGGACTCATTCAAAGAAAGCCTCAGCGCCCCATACGTTGCTCAAGCGATTCAAGCCGGTATGGCACCTGTGCTACCTAACGCGCAATTCTCTCAACTCCCCATGGCTGATGGCGGCGAGGGATTTGCGCAAAGTATTCTCGAACGACTCGGCGGAGAACGCGTTCACTGTGAAGTGACGGGGCCAGACTTTCGCCCAGTGATGGCCAGCTTGGTGATTAATCGTGAGCAACGCCTCGCCGTGTTAGATGTTGCCAGTGCCTCGGGGTTACCGTTAATACCACACTCCGCGCGAAATCCTTTACACACTACCAGCTTGGGAACGGGCGAATTGATCCGCAAAGCGCTTGATTACGATATCGATGAAATCATTGTTGGCTTAGGCGGCAGTGCCACGAATGACGCTGGAGCCGGTATTCTCACGGCTTTGGGAGCCAAGCTACTTGATGGCGCAGGCAAACCGATTATACCACAGGGCACGGATTGGGCGCATTGATGACCCTGGATATCAGCACGCTCGATTCACGTCTGCGCGCCGTCACACTCACTGCTGCCTGTGATGTGGATAATCCGCTATGTGGGCCAGACGGCGCTGCCACCATATTTGGCCCGCAAAAAGGCGCCAATGAAAGCCATATTCGAAGTTTAGAGCAACACCTTCACCGCTTTGCTAGTATTTGTCACTATCAACTTGGCCATGCGATTGCACACTTTCCAGGTGCAGGCGCTGCTGGCGGAATAGGTGCCGCGTTGGGTGGCTTACTGAATGCGCAGCTCGTGCCTGGCGTTGATTTGTTGCTGACCAGGACGCACGCCTACCCGTTGCTGGCACAAGCAGATTGGATTATTACCGGTGAGGGACGCGTCGATGGGCAAACTCAACACGGAAAAGTCCCGATGGCGATCGCCCGTATTGCCCAATCACACCACATCCCCGTGGTGGTGATCGCAGGCAGTGTCGGTGACAACTGTACCCCTCTTTACCAACACGGAGTCAGTGCAATTTTTTCCATTCAACCCGGCCCCTGTGAACACTCAGAGGCACTGGCCAACACGACCAGTAACCTGACCCGTACGGCTGAAAATATTGCGCGACTGATTCATCTCTCCCCAAATTAAGTGGCACGTATTAACGATAGGGAACAACTAATCCATCGACCATAAAAAAGCGCCTCCCACGGATATGGAGGCGCTTTCACTTCAACTATGCCGAACGTTATCGGCAATCAGCATGTCCTACACGGCGGCTTTAATGATCACATCATCCGCTATCTGGGTGTACGCATCCATTTGATGGAAGTTGAGATAGCGATACGTGTCACTTGCTGTCGCATTAATTTGCTCAGCGTACTCAAGGTATTCTTTTTGGGTCGGGATCCGGCCGAGAATCGCCCCCACGGCCGATAACTCTGCCGAGGCCAAATACACATTCGCGCCCGTACCAAGCCGGTTGGGGAAGTTCCGTGTTGAGGTCGACAATACGGTCGATTTTTCCGCCACACGCGCTTGGTTCCCCATGCACAAGGAGCACCCAGGCGTTTCGATCCGCACACCGGCACGGCCATAAATACCGTAGTAACCTTCAGCAGTGAGCTGGTCTCGGTCCATTTTAGTCGGTGGTGCTACCCACATACGGTTGATAAGCTGCCACCGAATTTATCCAGCAATTTCCCTGCTGCTCGGAAGTGACCAATGTTGGTCATACAGCTACCGATAAAGACTTCATCGACACTGTCGCCTGCCACATCTGACAAGGTACGAGCGTCGTCCGGATCGTTCGGTGCGCATAAGATAGGCTCTTTGATCTCGGCGAGGTCGATTTCAAGTACGTGGGCATACTCGGCATCTTTATCCGCTTCCATCAGGCTTGGGCTATCAAGCCATTGCTGCATCGCTTGAATACGTCGTTCAATGGTACGGCGATCGCCATAGCCCTCGGAAATCATCCATTTGAGCATCACAATGTTTGACTCAAGATATTCAGCCACTGAATCTTGCGATAATTTAACGGTACAACCCGCTGCCGAACGCTCTGCTGAAGCATCCGATAGCTCAAAGGCTTGCTCAACGGTGAGGTGCTCCACCCCTTCGATTTCCAAAATACGGCCAGAGAACTCGTTAATTTTTCCTGACTTCTCAACCGTCAATAGGCCTTTTTGAATACCAAAGTAGGGAATCGCATGAACCAGATCACGCAAGGTCACCCCTGGTTGCATTTCGCCTTTAAAGCGCACCAGCACTGACTCTGGCATATCCAGCGGCATCACGCCCGTTGCCGCGGCAAAGGCGACTAAGCCAGAACCAGCAGGGAAAGAAATCCCCAGCGGGAAGCGAGTATGCGAGTCACCACCGGTACCGACCGTATCAGGCAAGAGCATGCGGTTTAGCCAAGAGTGAATCACCCCATCGCCTGGGCGTAGCGCGACGCCACCACGGTTCATAATAAAGTCTGGCAAGGTGTGGTGTGTTTCGACGTCGACCGGCTTTGGATACGCTGATGTATGGCAGAATGACTGCATAGTCAAATCGGCGGTAAAACCAAGGCACGCTAGGTCTTTCAGCTCATCCCGGGTCATCGGTCCGGTGGTGTCTTGCGAGCCTACTGTGGTCATCTTAGGCTCACAATAGGTATTCGGGCGCACACCTTCTACGCCACACGCTTTACCGACCATTTTTTGTCCCAGCGTAAACCCTTTAGTGGATTCAGCCACTGGGCGCGGACGCCGGAATACGTCGGATGGCTCAAGGCCGAGGCATTCACGCGCTCGATCAGTCAAGCCACGACCGATAATCAAGGGAATACGGCCACCGGCACGGACTTCATCATATAAAATGTCAGTTTTTAGTTGGAAGGTCGACAGCACCTCATCGGTGCCGTGCTTGCACACTTTGCCGTCAGCAGGATATAGATCAATCACATCGCCCATGTTGAGCTGACTCACATCGAGCTCAATCGGCAGCGCACCAGCATCTTCCATGGTGTTAAAGAAAATGGGGGCGATTTTTCCGCTTAAACAGAAACCGCCAAAGCGCTTGTTAGGTACGTTGGGGATGTCTTGACCCATAAACCACAACACAGAGTTAGTGGCCGACTTACGTGACGAACCAGTACCAACAACATCGCCAACATAAACCAGTGGATGGCCTTTCTCTTCCAGCGTTTTCATTTGCTCAATCGGGCCAATTTCACCCAATTTATCCGGCTGAATGCCTTCGCGCTCGTTTTTAAGCATCGCAAGCGCGTGCAAGGGAATGTCTGGACGTGACCATGCATCAGGGGCGGGTGACAAGTCATCGGTGTTGGTTTCACCTGACACTTTGAAAACCGTCAGCGTCACTTTTTCTGGGATTTGTGGTTTGTCGAGATACCACTCTGCGCTCGCCCACGATTCCATCACTTGCTTGGCGTAGGCATTCCCCGCTTTCATTTTGTCTTCCACGTCATAAAACGCATCAAACATCAGCAGAGTATGTGACAGTGCTTTGGCAGAAATCGGCGCCAGCTTTTCATCCTCTAACAACGCGATTAGAGGCTGAATATTATAGCCACCTTGCATGGTGCCAAGCAGCTCTGTTGCGCGCTCAGAGCTGATTAACGGTGATTGAGCCTCACCATTTGCCAGTGCAGCCAAAAAGCCTGCTTTTACATATGCGGCTTCATCGACACCGGGTGGGATTCGGTTTTCCAGTAAATAAACAAGGGTTTCTTCTTCGCCAGCGGGCGGGTTTTTCAACAGTTCTATCAGACTGGCGGCTTGCTCAGCATTAAGCGGTTTAGGCACAATACCCTGAGCGGCACGTTCTTCGACGTGTTTACGGTAGCCTTCAAGCACGACTTTTTCCTCTTATCACGGTCAGACCCTGTGGTCCAACATCCTTGGAAAGTGTTAGTACTCGTATCACGCTTATCCGGCGAAGTTTATTCAAATATTCCAGCAAGACGAGGGTTCGAGCACGTAACCGCTGCGTGAGGATAGCATTTTTAACCTAAAATTAAAATCTACCCGTTTTATGAAACATGCGACCCAGATCTTAGTGACGCAGCGCCCTATTCCCCTCTCTCTCAATATCCCCCTACTCCCAATGGCTTTTATCGGTTTGTGTTGAAATCGCGAGGTAAGTGTCATTTTTATCAATAATTGTGGGAAAGGGCTTCAATTTTATTGTCTTATAGCCGATACACAGTCATTCAGTCATCAATTCCTGCTAATTTAGAGGTTAGTACCATAAAAATATCCTTAGTTTTGTCATCCTACCCCGTCGACATGTTGATGAAAACAAAATAGCACGGGATAGACCACATAGAGAGAAAGGCATGAAGCTAAAGCAACTCACGATTAAACAGAAACTCGTGTTGGCGTTTGTCTCAGCGGTGATCGCGTCAACCGCGATCATCAGCTATATGAGCTTAAGTCAGGCACGCGATATTATGGAAAAGCGGCTTTTAGAGAATGAGCTTCCTACCACCCTCACTCAGTTTAGAGACACCATTGATAGTGAGGTCAATCAGCTCCAATCTGCCGCGCGTCAGCTCGCGTCAAACCCAGTGACACTCAATATTCTCGAACCAGGGATCAGCCCTGGCGAGGAAGCTCGCGTGGTCAAGCAGCTTAACGTACTGCGTGATCAATATGACCTCAATGATGCCTCCATTGCTAACAGAGAGACAGGCCAGTATTGGAACCAAGATGGGTTTTTACGGGTGTTGACACGTGAAAAAGACGGTTGGTTTTATAATTTTCTCGATAGTGGCAATGCCACTATGGCACAGGTATTCCAAGAGGATAATGGCGAGCTCAAGCTATTCGTCAACTTTCAACAGCTTAATGGCAAAGGCTTGGCTGGGTTCTCCCGCTCACTCGACGATATGACGCGCTTTTTGAATCAATTTAAAATCGAGCAGTCGGGTTTTGTCTTCTTGGTCAATGCCGATGGATTGGTCCAATTACACCGCGATACCGGTCTGATGGGCGAAAAAACACTGAGTGATGTGTATGGGCCACAAGCACGTAGCTTGCTCCAAAAAGGTGACTTTAACCTCCTCGATACGCACATTAATGGCAAGGAAGTCCTGCTCGCCTCTAGCTATGTCCCCTCCATGGACTGGTATGTCATCGCGGATGTCCCAGCAGAAGAAGTCTTCGCACCACTCAATCAAACCCGCAATCAGATCCTGATGGTATCGGTCATCGTCGGCTTGGTGTTTATTGTGGTGGCCGTTTGGCTTGCCACTACTATTACCAAACCGATTCAATACGTGGCCAATGTGTTCCGTGAGATCGGCGAAGGAGAAGGCGATTTACGTCAACGTGTCGACATCAATAGCCAAGACGAAATTGGCCAGTTAGCGTCCGGGTTTAATAGTTTTGTCGACAAGATTCACCGCTTAGTCTCCGATGTTGCCAGTACGGGAGGTGAGCTTCGTCATGCCGCGGAGCAAGTCTCGTCACAAGCTAGCGCGACACAATCACAAAGTGAGTATCAGCGTGATCGCACGGTACAAGTGGTCACGGCGATCAATGAAATGGGCGCGACGGTGAATGAAATTGCCGGCAATGCCGCCAATGCGGCCAGTGCCGCGAACCAAGCGTCCGACGATGCTGCTAGCGGTCAAGGTGTGGTCACCCAAGCCCGCGATACCATCGCCAGCCTTGCCGATGATATGGAAAATATGTCGAAAGTGATCAGTGCGCTGGCTGAGAACACCGACTCCATCGGCGGCATTTTGGATGTGATCCGTGGTATTTCAGAGCAAACCAACCTCTTAGCGCTGAACGCGGCGATTGAGGCGGCACGTGCTGGCGAACAAGGACGAGGCTTTGCGGTCGTCGCCGATGAGGTCCGCAACCTTGCCAGCCGTACGTCAGATTCAACCGATGAAATCCAAACCATGATCGACCGTCTCCAAACAGAAGCGCACAATGCGGTTAAAGCTATGGAGCAAAGCCGCACCATGACAGCAGAAGGGGTCAACGCATCGGATGAAGCATCACTATCACTGAACGCGATTAATGAACAGATTGTCCAAATCTCAGACATGAACACGCAGGTCGCGACCGCGACGGAAGAGCAATCGACGGTGGTCAATGATATTAACCAAAATATCGAAGAGATTAACCACAGCTCGCAGCAAACCGCAGACACCGCCAATACCATGCAGAAGCCAGCGAGTCACTGCGTGATCTTTCTAAACGTCTCGATACCTTGGTGGGCAGCTTTAAACTTTAAGCTTTAACGCCTTACCACAATACTGACTAAGCGGGCTTCGGCCCGCTTTTTATTGATATAAAAAGTCATTGATATAAAAAAGCCCCGCTTGGCGGGGCTCTTATAAGAAATAGTCGTTAACTTATTTCTTTTTCGCTTTCGGGTTAGGCATATCCGTGATAGAGCCTTCAAACACTTCAGCAGCCAAGCCAACAGACTCATGGAGTGTTGGGTGAGCGTGAACCGTCAACGCGATATCTTCGGCATCACAGCCCATTTCAATCGCAAGACCGATTTCGCCCAACAGCTCACCACCGTTGGTACCGACAACGGCACCACCGATAATACGATGCGTATCTTTATCAAAGATAAGCTTGGTCATACCGTCCGCGCAATCAGAGGCAATCGCTCGACCTGAGGCTGCCCATGGGAAGATGGAGGCTTCGTAATTGATGCCCTCTTCCTTACA
>NZ_AQOD01000023.1 GCF_000513715.1 Salinivibrio socompensis S35 | reverse complement strand
TCCGTTTAGTTTTATGCGTGGCCGATGCGAAAAACCCCGACTATAACGCGCTATACCTGAGCCAAAGTGGTTTGGGCCTGCCGGATAGAGACTATTATTTCCGCGACTCAGAGGATGCCGAGCGCATCCGTAACGCGTATAAAAGCTACCTTGAAGATATGCTGCGCTTAGCGGGCTACGATCAGGCCAAGCAACGCGCTGCTCGGATTTATCAGCTAGAAAAGACGCTGGCAGAACACCATTGGACACGCGCCGAACGCCGCGATGCACAAGCGACCTACAACAAGATGAGTATTAAGGCGCTGAACCAAGCCATGAACGGGTTTGATTATTCACGCTTTGCCAAACGCGCGGGCATCGACAAAGCCGATGAGGTCGTGGTGCGCATGCCGTCTTATTTTGAGGCGCTCGGGCAGGTGTTTGAGCAAACTAGCCTGCAAGCGTGGCGAGATTATCTAACCATTCGCACGCTCAATACCTTTGCGCCGCGGCTTAACCACGATCTCGTTGAACGTGGCTTTGCGTTCTATTCTAAAACCCTCAATGGCATTCCTGAGCAGCGTGATCGTTGGAAACGTGGTGTACAGGCGACAGAAGGGGCGTTGGGTGAAGCGCTCGGTCAAGAGTATGTGGCGCGTTATTTCCCGCCAGAAGCCAAAGCGCGCATGGAAACCTTGATTGATAACTTGCGTGCCGCGTTTAAAGACTCAATTGAATCGTTAGCGTGGATGAGCGATGAAACCAAAGCGAAAGCGCTGGATAAGCTGAGCAAATTCACGCCCAAAATCGGTTATCCAGACCAATGGGAAGATTACAGCGCGCTGACCATCAGCGCCAATGACTTGATTGGCAACAGCAAACGTGCCGCACGCTGGGGCTATCAGGATATGCTATCGCGGATTGGGGCGCCGGTTGATCGCAAAGAGTGGGGGATGACCCCGCAAACGGTCAACGCCTATTACAGTCCAACCGCTAACGAGATTGTGTTCCCCGCCGGGATCTTACAACCGCCGTTTTTTGATATTAATGCGGATGACGCCGTGAACTACGGTGGTATCGGTGCAGTGATTGGTCATGAAATGGGGCACGGTTTTGATGATCAGGGCTCGCGTTATGATGGGGATGGCAACCTTGCAAACTGGTGGACGGATGACGATCGCGCGCGCTTTGATGCTCGCACCCAAAAACTAGCTGAGCAATTTAGCCAGTTTGAACCATTACCGGGCTTGTTCATTGACGGCAAGGTGTCCTTGGGGGAGAACATTGGTGATTTAGTCGGCTTGACCACCGCCTTCCGCGCCTATCAAAAATCGTTGCACGGTGAGCCATCTCCAGTAATGGACGGTTACACGGGCGAGCAGCGATTCTTCCTCAGTTGGGGGCAGATTTGGAAAATGAAGATGCGTGAAGATGCCCTGCGTGAGCGCGTATCACTGGGCCCGCATGCGCCACCACAATACCGCGTGCTCGGTGCACCGCGCAATGTACCTGCGTTCTATGAAGCCTTTGATATTAAAGAAGGTGACGGCATGTATTTACCCGAAGATCAGCGAGTGAATATTTGGTAACCTCGAATGCCGCCTCAAGGGCGGCATTTTTATTACCGTTGAGAGAGAGCATCAATGAATCAGTTTACCGAGTACAAAGTCGTTCATATTGTTGAAGGCGGTTGCGGCACCTTATTGCTAGGCTCAAGTGGCTTGCCGTTGCAACGCCTCGAAGCCGAACTCAATCAATACGCGCAAGATGGCTGGCAGGTTGTTTTTCAAGTGATTGAAAAGAAACGTTACATGCTGTTTTGGCAGCGTGAGGCAGTGATTGTCACCCTAGGTCGCTAATGCTCAAGTACTTGTCACTTACGTTAATCCATCGTTACCAAGCAAAAGGTGGATCCGAGAAACGGTTTAATATTGAGTGTAATTTTGAGCCGAGCTGCTCGGAGTACACACGCCAAGCAATCGAAAAGTATGGCGCACTTCGCGGCTGGCAACTCGGCTTAGCGCGCATTCGTCGTTGTAATGATCCCGATGCCGTAGAAAAACGCTACGATGAGGTGCCTTAATGCGTTTTACCCAACCGATCGAAGCGCTGGAGGCGCAGGACGAAGCACTGAGGAAGCAAGTGAACGGTTTAACCCAAAGCCAGAAAAAACGTTATTTTGCCGAGCAAGCCAGACAGCTGAAAGACCCAGACACTTATGCGGCACTCAATTGGGCGGTTCTTAGGGGGATTTCATCATCTTTACTTGCGAAAGTACCGGTTGTTTATCGTAGAATGTACATTATTGGTAATCGCCATTATTGGCGTAGTGATGAGTCAGCCGTATTTCGCTCTGATTTTGGTTGGCTTAGTGCTATTTGAATTACCACAGCTGTTTTTTGCACAGAAAATTGCCAGGCAGTACAACTACCATGTATCACGCTCAATTTATGAACACGTCCGCCACGGTGATTAATCCATGAAGCGCCGTCGGATCCGTAAACGCCACCAGCACCAGTTTTTTTATGCCAGAAGACATATCGTCGCGCGCTGATTGATTTAATTGAAGCCGATACCATGAGGATGCGCGCACTTCGTTGTGTTCAAGCCCTCAATCTCCCTCAATGTTATATCGCTGCTGGTTCATTCGGAATCTGGTTTGGGATGCAATGCATCAGTCTCCGCCCAGTGAGCTCAATGATATTGACGTTATCTATTATGACCTAGACGATACACGTGTCGAGCGAGAGCAATACCTCGAAGGGTTGTTACAAAAAACCATGCCAGAGATAACCTGGCAGGTGCGCAACCAAGCACGGATGCACGAAAAACACCAAGATCCCGCTTATGCCAGTACCTTGGACGCTATGCGGTTTTGGCCTGAAAAAGAAACCGCCATTGCGGTTCGTCTTGATATGAATCAGCGCTGCGAGATCATTGCCGCGTTTGGTGTTCAGTCGTTGTTAGAGTTGAAGCTGAGCCATAACCCAGCGCGACCATGGGCGGTGTTTCAGCAGCGTATCGATGACAAACAATGGCTGACTCATTGGCCTAAACTGACGGTGACCACCCAGTGTTCAGTTGCCGCCAACCCGATAGATGTTGAGTAAAGCGAAATAGAGTGCGCATCAGCACAGATTGGCGAAAACACAAAGGGCATACTACCCCAATCCTTTGATGTCAGTAAATGGATCACAATGAAATACCGCATGGACGCGAGCCCGAGTGATGACGACATTACCACCATCCGGCAAGGCCTGAAACAGAGCAATCATCCCTTTCTTGCCAATATATCCGAAGGCGCATTAGCAGGGTATGCCTATAACGATCACGATCAACGTGTCGGCGGCATCGTTGCCAACACCTGGGGCCAATGGCTATTGATCAAATACCTCTGGATCGATGATGCTTTTCGTCATCGTCATGTTGGCAGTCACTTATTAGATAATCTTGAAGAATATGCCAAGGATATCGGCTGCAAAATGGCATTTGTCGATACATTTAGCTTTCAAGCCAAGCCTTTCTACGAAAAACACGGTTATCAGTGCCAAATGACATTGACAGACTACCCTGTGGATCATGCACTGCACTTTATGACCAAGGTGCTTAACGAAGCCTAACGGACGCGAGTATTTTGTTCGTACGCGAGTGATAGGTATGAACGTTCTAAAGTAAATGGATTCGCTTGATACAAGAACGCATGAGCAAAACTCATGGCGTTTAGGTGTGATTCAATCGATAAGCGTTATCGAATCAAGAGCAAAGGAACGGGAGAGTCAATCACAATGCGTGTGGTAGTGCTTCCCACAAACAGCTGACGCAGCTTGGTATGACCGTAAGCGCCCATAGTGATTAAGCCCACATTTTGTTGCGCTTGATGCGCCAACAAGGCTTGAGCGGGCTCCCCCGATAAACGTGCTTGCACCACATCCACCCCTTGCGCGGTTAAGCGCTCGGCCGCACGATCAAACGCTGCCGAGTGTTTGTCATTATCTACCATCACTAAGTGACAGGTCATGTCTTTGAGGAGAGGCGTGTTCAGGGCTTTCTCCACCAGTTTTTCACTGACCTCGCTACCATCAAACGCGAGAAGATAGCTCTCGGGTGGGGTAAAATCCCCGGTGGCAATCAAAATGTGATTGTGAATGCGACGGATCACGCTTTCGAGTTGCGAGCCAATCGCTTTGGCATCGTTCTGGTGCAAGTCACCGGACCGGCCAATCACCAGCACCCGCATGGTCGACTCAAGCGCTAGCAAAGATTCAAGCAAATGGCCATGTTGCTGCAAGCGTGTAACGTCAGTCACTCCGTTTGATAGCGCCACTTCTTCGCACTCATGCAGCAGCGCTTTACCGTGTTGCAAGGCGAGCTTAGCACGTTTTTCGTCAAGCTCAACCAGCTCAGTCATGAGCTGATCGCGACTGCCTACGCCAATATTGCCTGATAACTCAGAGTCGCTATTGGTCGGCTTTTCCAGCACATGCAAAAAGGTCAGTGGGACAGATAAGCGTGTGGCTGACCACACACTGAGATCGGTTACAGATTGGGTGTATGACGCTCCGTCAATACAAGCAATAATTTTATTCATCGTGCGCTCCTTAGTGTCCGCCCATCAATTTTTCGACTTCTTCCGGATTATCGTGGACACCGAATTTATCGACAATGGTGGCCGTTGCCTCGTTCATACCCACTAAATTCACCTCCGTACCTCGCGACGGAATTTAATCACCACGCGGTCGAGTGATGAGACAGCAGTTATATCCCAAAAGTTCGCACTGGAGAGATCAATGGTGACCCGTTCAATCGCTTCTTTAAAATCAAACGAATTATTAAACTGTTCTGATGAGGCAAAAAAGACCTGGCCCATCACGCGATAGGTACGTTCATCAGCTTGGGTTTGCTCGCTTTTTATCACCATGAAACGGCCAATTTTGTTGGCAAAGAATAATGCGGCAAGCAAGACACCAACCAGAACACCAATGGCTAAGTTATGGGTAGCAACCACCACTATCACGGTGGTAACCATCACAATATTGGTCGACACAGGATGGGTTTTAAGATCTTTGATGGAGCTCCACGAGAAGGTCCCGATAGCTACCATGATCATCACCGCCACCAATGCTGCCATGGGGATTAATTTTAGCCATTCACTTAAAAACACCACCATAATCAGCAGAAATATGCCTGAACATAGACTGGATAAGCGAGAACGGCCACCGGATTTAATATTAATGATCGATTGACCAATCATGGCACAACCGGCCATACCGCCAATAAAACCGGTCGCAATGTTTGCGATGCCTTGGCCTTTACTCTCGCGGTTTTTATCACTGCCTGTATCGGTTAAATCGTCAACAATGGTGGCGGTCATCATCGATTCGAGCAAACCGACCACAGCAAGACCCGCCGAGTAAGGAAGGATAATCATCAAAGTTTCAAGGTTAAGGGGGACATCGGGCCATAAAAAGATCGGTAAGGTATCCGGTAACTGACCCATATCGCCGACAGTACGAATATCTAACCCAACACTGACCGCAAGCGTTGTCAGGACCAAAATACACACCAATGGAGAGGGTAATAACTTGCCGACCACGGTACGTATGGGAATAAATAAATAATCGCGAGTCCGCCAAGCGTCATCGCATACACGTGCCATGTCACATCAGTCAGTTCGGGTAACTGGGCCATAAAAATGAGGATCGCAAGAGCGTTAACAAACCCAGTGACCACCGAGCGCGACACAAAGCGCATTAGATCGCCGAGCTTGATATAACCGGCAATAATTTGTAACACACCTGTTAGTACTGTCGCTGCCAATAAGTACTCTAGGCCGTGCTCTTTGACTAGCGTAACCATTAACAGTGCCATGGCGCCAGTGGCACCAGAAATCATCCCCGGTCGGCCACCGACAAAGGCAATGATCACCGCGATACTAAATGACGCGAACAAACCGACTTTTGGATCGACACCCGCAATTATAGAAAAAGCAATCGCTTCTGGAATTAACGCTAGAGCTACCACAATGCCAGCCAGCACGTCACCACGTAGATTGGAGAACCAATCACGTTTCATTGTTTCAATCATGAACAGTCTCAGTCTTTTAAAGGAATATGATTATACAAGGTGAAAAAATAAGGCGGGAACGACTAGGGCGGCGTCGTGCGCATGGTAACTCTCCTCTATAATTAAAAAACGTGATGATAGTCACTGACTACTCTCTATTCAAGGCCCAACAGAAAAAACCGACAATTAATCGACAACACCACCATAATGGTACTACCAAAAATAGGTTATATAGATTTATTTGACTATATAATGATTTTTTTGCTAGTTTGGTAGGACCAAAAGTGAGGGGCCATCATGACAACATCCACAACCAATCTGTTTCACCCGGTACAAATGGGACGTGCCAGCGAAGACGTCGCCTTGCAGATCGAATCTGCGATTTTATCGGAAGCGCTGCAGCCGGGAGATAAGTTACCCAGTGAGCGTGAGTTACAGCAGCAGTTTGGCACGGGACGTGGTGTAGTTCGCGAGGCGATTCAATCCCTCAAACAAAAAGGCTTGATTGAAATTCGTAAAGGGCAAAAAGGTGGGGCGGTTGTCCGTCAAGTTGATGTGCATAACATCAGCGAGTCACTGGCATTGTTCTTAAAACAAAGTCACGTCAACCCTGACAAAGTGGCGGAGTTTCGTGAAACCGTCGATCACAGCTTGGTGTTGCTAGCGATCAGTCGTGGCACGGCAGAACAAAAGCAACAGCTTCACGACAAGGTCGCCGAACTTGCCGAGCTGGCCACTGATGATGAGCCTGATTTTGCTCGATTGGGAGAGTTAGACCGCGCGCTGAACGTGCTGATCGCCACCATGTCGGGCAATCCGATTTTTGAGTGGGTGATGCATGCCATACAGCAAGGGTTTAGCTCACACGATTATGCACTTTATCAGGTGGCGGAATACCGTCACCAGACCGTGGAAAACTGGCAACAGACCGTTAACCACATTATCGCTGCGGAGCCGTTTAAGGCACAAGCGACAATTAGCCACCATTATCGGTTGCTACAACAATGCATTGATGCACAAGTATCAAGCTAATTATAAAAAACATCAAAAAGGAAACCTCTACACCATCTACCATCCCCCGTGTTGCGATTGTTCCGGGCTGATGCCCTGCATGCGGGAAGGACAAAAACTGGAGGTTTTATGGGACAGCAACAAAATTATGACTACATCATTGTCGGCGCGGGCTCGGCAGGCTGCGTATTGGCAAACCGTTTAAGTGCCAACCCAGATAACAAAGTACTGTTACTCGAGGCTGGACGGCCTGACTATCGCATTGATTTTCGTATTCACATGCCGGCGGCCTTAACCTATTTGCTGACGGATAGCACCTATAACTGGCTTTATGAATCGGAGCCAGAGCCGAATATGCACAATCGCCGGATTGCGCAGCCGCGCGGTAAAGTACTGGGTGGTAGCAGCAGCATTAATGGCATGATTTATATTCGTGGTAATGCATTGGATTATGAAAAGTGGGCCAACGATCATGGGCTGACAAAATGGGATTATGCCCATTGCTTACCGTATTTCCGCAAGTGTGAGACCCGACTAAAAGGCCAAGACGATTATCACGGCAACAATGGTCCGCTGGCGATTGAAACCGCACAATGTGACAACCCGCTGTTTAGTGCGTTCTTTGACGCGACGCAACAAGCGGGTTATCCATTGACCGATGACGTGAATGGCTATCAGCAAGAAGGCTTTGGTATTTTTGATCAAAATATCTATCGCGGCCGTCGTCATAGCGCTGCTCGGGCCTATTTGCACCCGGTGATGAACCGTAAGAACTTAACGGTACTGACAGGGGCGACAACCGATAAAGTTTTGTTTGAAGGTAAAACCGCGATTGGGGTGGAATACCGTAAGTGGGGTCGGAAAAAAACCGCTTATGGGTCTGAAATCATCAGCTGTGGCGGCGCGATTAATTCACCTAAGTTGCTGCAATTATCCGGTGTGGGGGATGAGAATACGCTGAAAAACTTAGGTATCAAACCGGTGCATCATTTACCCGGCGTAGGAGAAAACCTACAAGATCACCTAGAGCTGTATGTGCAGTACGAATGTAAAGAGCCCGTGAGCATGTATCCGGCCTTGAAGTATCATAATCAGCCTAAAATTGGTTTTGACTGGCTCTTCCGTCGTAAGGGCGCGGCGGCGACCAATCACTTTGAAGCTGGTGGTTTTGTGCGGGGTAACGAAGACGTATTGTATCCGAACTTGCAGTTCCACTTTTTGCCGCTGGCGATCCGTTATGACGGTTCGGCACCGAATAAAGGACATGGCTTCCAGTTACACGTTGGCCCAATGAATACCGATGTGCGTGGCCATGTGAAAATTCGTAGTACCAACCGGATGAGAAGCCAGAGATCTTCTTTAACTACTTATCCACGCCACAAGAGCGTAAAGAGTGGGTCGAAGCGATCCGTGTCTCTCGCGATATCATCGCCCAGCCAGCGTTTGATCATTTGCGTGGCAAAGAGCTTTCACCGGGCAGCGAGGCTCAGACGGATCAAGAGATCCTCGACTTTGTCGCGCGAGAAGGGGAAAGTGCCTATCACCCAAGCTGTACCTGTAAAATGGGCCTTGAAAGTGATGAGATGGCGGTGGTAGATGAATCGCTGAAGGTCCATGGCGTGAATAACTTGCGTGTCGTGGATGCGTCAGTGTTCCCTGCGATTACCAACGGTAACTTGTACGCGCCAACGATTATGGTGGCGGAAAAAGCCGCTGATATGATCATGGGTCATACCTTGGCACCGGAGAAAGATGCGGAGTACTATCGCTATCTGCCTGATACCACTTCCGCGCCTGAACAAGAGGCGGAGCTTGTCTAAGTCATCTCTGTGATCGCGTTTGTAACCCAAAGAGCCAGTATCATGCTGGCTCTTTGTTATTTTTGCTTATCTAATTGGTGTTTTGCGGCGCTATAGCTGGCGACGCAATAGGGCACCAAATAGTTGAGTAGTGCGTGACCAATACGCACGTTTGCCTCACCCCAAAACGCCTCGCCTTGATTGATGAGATTGAGCACAGTGCCAACCACCAATGCGATTTTTAATGCATTGATCATCACGCTGGGTTGAATCAGTGCTTGAAATAACGACATATCACGCGCCTTTTATTTCGTTGGATTGATTCGCACGGTCGAGCAAAGATTGGACTGGGATAGATCGGATCGTATCGTGAATAACTTTCCTAATTAATGCCATATCAGGACGACGTCTTTGCTGCGCTGGCGGGAGTTTTTTCCCCGTCGGTTTGAGTGTGTATTGGTTGTCTTTTTGGATAAGCTCAGCCTGTTGTAGGCAAATGGGACAGTGTAAGTGTTGGCCTGGCTTATCCGTGCTGTATTGCGTAATGGTCGGACCGCATGTCGGGCAATGATGGAGAGGGATCCCTTCATCGGTGTGGGCGATGATGGTATCAAAGCTACCTGCTTTTGCAAGCGCGACAAAGCGAGCACCGAGTGCTGCATCAAATTGCGTGTCTAGATTTTTTTCTACAAGTTCAATGGCCGTCTCTTTGGTCATTGGCTGTCTATAAGGACGCTGGCTAGTCATGGCATCGAATGCATCGCAGAGTGCAATGAGTTTTGCATCGATAGGAAGATCATCGCCTCGAAGTTGGTTTGGGTAACCACGCCCATCAATCCGTTCATGATGCAAACCGACAGCATTTTTAACAATCGGCGTCAGTGGATGCCCCTCTAGGACATACAACCCTTCGGTGGGGTGGTTTTTAATAATATCAAACTCATCGTCAGTCAGCGCCCCTGACTTACACAAAATAGCATCAGGCACGCTGACCTTGCCTAAGTCATGTAAAAACCCCCCAAGCCGTGACGGCCGCCCGATCTTCATGTGTCCACTTATCGGCGAGCGCAACCGTATGTGCCAGTTGTGAAACACGCCACAAATGACCGCCTGTATAGGGGTCTTTGGCTTCAACAATCCAAGCAAGACTAAGCAAGCTCTCAAACATCCGTTGTGTTTCTTTGCTGGTCTGGCGACGATTTAGCCAATTCAATAAAACGTGCATCATTTTCTGTCCTTCTTGTGATGAGGCGATAAGCCAATAGACCGTAATAGATGCTAACTCTTTTCATGCGTTTTTGATTCTACGGTATGAAGAAACTTGGATAACATCAACCTCACGGTCACGCCTTGATTACGATCCGAGTCAAACCTGAGCGTACCTTGTAGTTTTTGATAGACCAAATTAAAGACGAGGTTTAATCCCAGCCCTGATCCCCCTCTACCACGCTTGCTCGTATAGAAAGGCTCAAAAATCCGTTGGTGCAGGTCGGGAGGTACGCCCACACCATTGTCGGTATAGACGATTCCAACTTCTTCGCCATGGTCTGTGACCTTAATATGAATGGTTGGGTTGCTCACTCCCTCAAAGGCATGGCGGACGCTATTCATCACCAAGTTTGAGATGACTTGCGTCAACACCCCCGGCAAGCTATTCATCTGTAGTTCAGTATCGCCTTCAACAACGGGAGTCACTGGAACCTTTTTCGTTTCTGGATGCAAACTCCCCATTAGCGCATCCAGCGTTTGCACCGGGCGGAATTGGCAGCGGCTCTCAGAGACTTGGTCTACAGCGGTTTGTTTAAAATCTCGAATCAAGATGGCGGCGCGGTTCAGGTTACTTTCTAGCATGCGGGTACCGTCTGTGATTTGCTGCATCCATGTTGAATATTGTTGGCTGGTCAGTGTTTGTTGTTCAAACGCGGTTGTTAAGCTGGCAACAGTCTCTTTAATCACTGAATTGGCGGTCACTGCAATCCCAAGCGGCGTATTAACCTCGTGAGCGACACCGGCGACTAAACGTCCGAGCGCCGCGAGTTTTTCTGATTCGACTAACTGATTCTGTGCCGCTTTTAGGTTAGTCATACTTTGTTCTAAATCTTGGGTCCGTGTTTCAACGGTCGCCTCTAGGGTTTGATTCAGTTGTTCTAGCTCAAATTGGGTTTGCTTGAGCTCGGTAATATCAATCGCCGTGCCTCGAAAACCGACGAAGCCTTGGGTGTTGAAATAGCCGATCCCCTGAAAGACAAAATAATGAGGATTGCCCTCGAGCGTGATTTGCTCTTCGCACATAGAAAAGTCTTCACAGGCATCCATTTTTGTTAACAGTGATGTGCAATGGCGTAATGCTGGAACGGCGTTTAATTTGGGAGAATGTATGATAGAAATAGTCAGCGCGGACTGCATCGCTTCCGAGCAAAAGGTCAGCCGTTGTGTGGCATCGGTTTCCCAAAGCCAATCTGAGGCTACGTTGGTAAAGTCGGTTAATCGTTGTTGCTCTAAAAGAATATTTTGATAAAGACTACTCATCCGTAAGGTGATTTTATTGGTTTCTTCGGCGAGCCAATCCAGTTCGTCATTTTTCTCCATAATAAACTTGCGATGCGTTAGATCGAGTGGCTCATGAGTCGGCTCAAACGGATCAAACTGGCGTAAATGTTTTGCGATGGTGAAGACCCGCTGGCTGACGCTTTGGTGAAATACCCATAAGATCAAAGCGCAAACAATGAGTGTTTTGATCCCGTTAAGTAAAAGCGAGACTAAAAATTGCTGTAGCAACGATTCATAGATTTTTTGTGCGTTTGATTCGATCCTTAAAACACCTAATTCGATACGGCGTTCGGTGTCAGGGTGGAAGTAATTGAGATCCGTTTCGCTAGCGACCGCGTTTTGCTCGATAGGTTGACCCGCGTCTAGAACCGCGCCATCAAATTCAATCGACAGATAATCAATGTAGGGTAAATTGACGAGGCCGTTGAGGCGATTCTGTGCGCTAGCTAGGTCAAATGTCCATAATGAGGACGCAACAAGATCAGCGTGAACACTTTTGATTTCATCGTGACGTTGTTCAATATTATTGAACGCTTCTTCATAGTCCCATGATAGTTGCAACAGGGTTGTCATGATGGTGAAACAACCACTGAGAAGTACCATCAATAAGATGATGCGTCGTCCCACAATGCTAAACAGCGGGTGACTGAGGTTCTGTTCAAATTTTTGCAGCGTCTCCATGCTATTTTTATCGCCTTAATGTTTGTCTTTGCTTACGTGTCGCGCTATGTGCGTCGATAAGCTCAAAGGGATCAAAAACATAAATTTAGCGCCTTTCCCTGGCTCTGATTCAAATTGGAGTTCTCCATCTAGCTTTTGCTTAACCAAATTAAACACTAGGTTGAGTCCTAGGCCCGAGCCGCCACGCCCACGTTTGCTGGTATAAAAAGGTTCGAAAATACGATGATGTAGAGCAGGCTCAATACCACATCCGTTATCTTGGTAACTGAGATACAAGTGGTCGCCTTGCTTCTCAAACTCAATGATAATCTTCGGTGATTCGGTATCATCGAACGCATGATTGATACTGTTCATCACTAGGTTTGAAATGATCTGTGTGATGACGCCTGGCAAACTATACATTCGTAGGTTGTCATCCCCGATAATTTGTGGTTCGACGGAGACTTTACGGGTTTCAGGGTGAAGACTGGCGACCAAGGCATTTAGGGTTTGTTTAACATCGAATTCCGTGAGTGCTTCAGACACTTGGTCAACCGCGGTTTGTTTGAAGTCGCGAATAAGATGAGTGGCGCGTCTCAGGTTATGCTCCAGCATATTAACGCCATCACTCGCTCGCTTAATCAATGATTCAAACTGCGTACTTGTCAGGGTTTGGTTGTCGAATGCTTGCTGGAGCGTATTGGTAATGTCTTTAATCACAGATGATGCGGTAACCGCGATCCCTAACGGGGTATTCACTTCATGTGCCACGCCAGCAACTAGGCTGCCTAACGCGGCTAGCTTTTCTGATTCCACCAACTGCTCTTGTGCTGCTTTTAGATGCTCCATACTTTCTTGCAGCTCTCTGGTTCGCTCATCCACCGTTAATTCTAGGTTTTGGTTGAGTGCTTCTAGTTCAAATTGAGCCGCTTTAAGCTCAGTGATATCAATACCTGTGCCTCGAAAACCCCGAAAGCCATCTACATCGTGGTGGGCGATAGCTTGAAAAACAAAATAACGGTTTTGTTTTCCAACTGGGATGGTTTCTTCACACATCGCAAAATCTTGCTGGCGATTGAGGTGGGTAACAAAGTGCTGGCAGCCAATGGCAGCCACTAAATCCTTGAGATTAGGAAAGCGATTATCGACGATGCTAAAAGCCTGTTTCATCGGCTCCGAGCAAAAAGTCAGTTGGAGATCAGCATCAGTCTCCCAGAGCCAATCTGAGGAAACATGAGTAAAGTCAGATAAACGCTCCCGCTCTAACATAATGTTACGGTACAGCGTCGACATGTTGCTTGTAATCTTATTCGTTTCATCGGCCAGCCAGTCGAGCTCGTCTTCCTTCTCCATGATGAGGTGCTTTCGTGGCAGAATGAGTTTATCTTCTCTCGGATCGAGTGGATTGTAATGGCGAAGAAATTGCGCGACTTTGAATACCCGTTGACTGACCGTGTAATGAAAGACGAAGAGGATGAGAAAGCAAACGAGCAAGGTTTTGACGACATTCAACAACAAGGTAATCGCAAAACGCTTCATCAACTCAGTGTATATGGCGTGGGTATTTGACTCGACATAGAGGGTACCAATGCGATGAAGTTGACCTGTATCTGGATCAAAATATTCCAATAGGTACTCGTTCACCATTTTTTGTACGTTAAGCGGCTGGCCTGCCTCAAAAAGATAGTTTTCGGATCGTACGGCTAGATAGTTAACGTGTGGGAGATTGACTAATCCATCGATTCGCTCCTGAACACTGGTGAGATCATAAAGCCAGAGTGAACTGGCGAGTAGCTCGGCGTGGATATGCTCAATCTCATCGTGGCGGCTTTCCACTTGATTGAATGCCTCATCATACTGCCAATACGCTTGTAGTAGTGTGGTTAATAGCGTGAAAAAGCCGCTGAGCAGAACCATAATCAGCAGAATGCGTCGGCCTACCAGGCTGAAGAAAGGGTTGCGGATGCTTTCATCGAATTTATGGCTTCGGCTCATAGACAGATTGGCGCGCTACTCGTGACGGTGATTAGGACAAACGTATCTCTACACTACTTTTTTAGTCTGGGTACGCTTCCCGAATGGCAACGAACTCATCCCAATGTTCAAGTAGTAAGTCGACCAGCTTGGATTCAAAATGTTTGTTGCGTTGCTCAATTAATTCATGACGGATATCGTCGTCCGTCCAAGCTTGTTTATACGATCGTTTAGACCCCAGCGCATCAAAGACATCCGCTAGTGCTGAAATGCGCCCACTAATTGGGATCCCCTCTCCAGCTAGCTGGTTAGGGTAGCCGCTACCGTCCCACTTTTCGTGATGCGTCGCTGCGATTTCTTTCGCCTCCATGATTAATCGTCGCTTGGAATGGCTTAGAATTTCCACACCATACTCAACGTGTTTTTTCATGATCTCCCATTCTTCCGCGTTTAATTTGCCAGGTTTATGTAAGATCGCGTCAGGAATCGCCACCTTGCCCACATCATGTAGCGGCGAGCTATGTTTCAGTAGCGTGGTTTTATGTTCGTCTAGGCCATACAGTTGGCCCAGTTTTTCACAAAACAGCGAGACACGCTGTACGTGAGCGCCGGTTTCTTTACTGCGTGCCTCAACCGCATTGGCGAGGTTGTAAACGAGCTCTTTCGACGTTTCGCGAAGATCCACCATTAGGCTAAGATTTTCAAAGGTCAAGCCAATGTTTTGCATGTAGATTTTGAGTAAATGTTGATCCAGTTCCGAAAGGGTTGTCGCGTGATTGACATACAACAGAAACTCGACATCTTCATCATCACGATGGAACAGCACAAAACCATCATCAAACTGAATGCTGGTCCGAGTATCGAGCGCTTGCTGGCAGCGGGCTGACACAATGGGAGGCAGTTTTTCAAACGCGCATTCGGTGTAGCAGTCTACGTAATCGCCGGTTGCTGCTAGCGTCAAGGCTCTTGTTTCCTCGGCACCAGGACGCGGTTGAACCACACAATAAAAGGCAGAGTCATGGATATGAAGTAATGAGGTGAGTTGCTCTAACACCGCGGTGGCATAATGTTGGAGATTGGTGGTGTTCTGTACATTTGCCGATGCTTCTATCACACGTTTAAGACCTTGCTTTTGCGCTTCTATCATGCATAGGTCGCGGTAAGAGCGCAGCATTGAATAGAGTAAAGTCTTAAGCTTTTGGGTGGTGAGCTCCGTTTTTTCTTTGTAATCGTCAATGTCGTAGTCTCGGATCACGCTATCTTCCGGTGCTTGGCCGGCTTGCCCCGTGCGCAGGACGAGGCGAATAACATGGTCGTTCATCTCATTACGGATATACCGTACGAGATCAAGCCCAGCATGCTCGGTTTCCATTACCACATCGACGAGTGCCAACGCAATATCCGTCTCTTTTCGTAGAATCTCTTTTGCTTCTTGCCCAGATAAGGCAGACAGAATCTCTAAAGGGCGACCGTGAAAAGTAAACCCAGTCAGCGCTAATCGGGTTACTTCGTGCATCAGGTCGTCGTCATCAATCAGCAGAATGCGCCACGGTATTGCCCCCGACTCTATATGTGTGTCGGGAGACTTGGGCGATGCGCCGTCACGTTGATCTGCAAACAAGTCCATTCAGTTCGCCCCTATTAGTGTTTAACTCAATTAGTTAAAGCGTAGTTTAGGTCATTCAAAGTTGCGAGGAGGGAATAACTATGAAGACTTTGTATGCAATACTGATCTTTTCAGCTTGATACATTTATCTGATCTGGCGCAGGCGACCAGTCACCATGCCTGTTAAACTGTGAGTGCAACACGGCACAAAAGGCCGTAAAACTGGCGTTATTGCAATAGGTAGTGTGTTTTATCGCCAACCCACAACAGCTTAAGTAATACTTTTACAAAAATGTTGTGATGGACCTATCAGTTGTTTGGCGCCTGTTTTGCCGAGCGTCAGGAACACTGTTTTACTGAAATTATAATTAACACATTATGACGGACTTACAAGGCAGTTATGTTTAAAAAACTTTCCCTCAAGCACAAGCTGGCGGTCTCTGCCGGTCTTGCCATTATTATCGGTGGCTTTCTGGTCGAAGCGCTTTCTTTTCGGGCTTCTTTATCGCGACTCGATACCGAAGTGGCACAACGACTCGAAAGCACTACCGCATCGTATAATCAGTATGTGTCGGATTGGGTGGCTTCCAAAGAGCGCGCAATGACGTCACTGACCCGCGAAGCGGATCCGGCCAATATGGTCACGCATCTTAAACAGGTTCGCGATGCAGGTGGGTTTGATAACGTCTTTCTCGCCTATCCTGACGGCAGCCAAGATAATGCCAATGGCGTGGTGTTGCCACCGGGGAATGACGATCCGAGAAAATGGGGCTGGTACACCAATGCGAAGGCTGCGCCGTCGAATGTGTTTATGGATAATCCTACTGTAGCGGCCGCTACGGGGGCGAATGTGGTCTCTTTGGGTAAGGCATTGCAGTTTAATGGACAAACCTTGGTGTTGGGCGCAGATGTAGAAATTGGCGATATCATTGAGGGCTTGGAGAAAGTGATTTTGCCTGGCAATGGTTATATGTTTATTGCCAACCAGGATGGCAATGTCTTTACTCATGCTAATGCCGATCTACTCAACCAATCGGTCAGTGAACTGGGATTATCGTTTAATACCATAAAATCGGCGATGAACTCTGGCGGGAGTGTCACCGCTGAGGTAGGTGGCGCTGAAAGTGTCGTTTACGCAAAAGCGATCAAAGATACCGATTTGATCACCGTGACCGTGATTAACTACGACTCCTTAGTGGCGCCACTGTTTGATGCAGTGTGGGGACAAATTGCGGTCACGATTGCAGTTGTAATTGCTTGTACGCTGCTATTTAACTTACTGGTCAATATTTTGTTCAGGCCGTTAACCAATGTTTCCAATGCCTTGGAGCAAATTGCGCATGGTAGCGGAGATCTCACTCAACGGATTGAGGTAGAAAGTGATGATGAAGTGGGGCAGCTGGCAAAAAACTTCAACACGTTCGTTGGCAGTATGCATCAGCTCATCAGCCATATTCGTGAACAAGCGCAGCAACTGACCTCGCAATCAGATAGCAGTACTGAACGCGCTCGCCGCAACGTGGATGATATCAATCAGCAACAACAAGAAGTCACCATGGTGGCCACGGCGGTCACTGAGCTGGCCTCCGCGACGCAAGAGATTGCTTCTCATGCTGAGCATACGGCCAGTACAGCGCAAGCGTCGACGGAGAGTACTGACAACGGGCGTGCGGTGGTTGAAAATACCAAAACATCGATCACACGCTTATCGGATGAACTCAAACAGGCGAGCACCATCGTGGCCGAGTTGGACAAACACTCGCAAGAGATCTCCACCGTGTTATCAACCATTCAAGGCATTGCTGAGCAAACCAACCTACTGGCATTGAATGCGGCGATTGAAGCGGCACGTGCGGGGGAGCAGGGTCGTGGCTTTGCGGTGGTAGCCGATGAGGTGCGTATCTTGTCGCAACGTACACACGCCTCAACAGAAGAAATCAAGTCAACAATTGAGACCTTGCAAACCACGACCGCAAGCGCTGTGTCCACCATGGACAGTAGCTCATCCTTGGCGGAAGATTCGGTCGCTGATGTTGATAAAGCCACCGCGGCGCTCAGTGAAATTGATGCCGCCGTGAATCAGATCAGTGATATGGCGACTCAAATTGCCACGGCAGCTGAAGAACAGACCCATGTCACCAGTGAAATCACACAGAATATTACGTCAATCAAAGATGTGTCTGAGCATTTAGTGCATAGCGCCAACGACACGTCGCAAGAGGCGGATAATCTGCGTCATCAAGCCACGAAGCTGAGCGACAAAGTGTCAACTTACAAGCTATAGGTTTAATGATTCGCTGGTGTTAAGCCAGTCACACAGGCCAGCGTTCACCTTGGTGATAATGAGGTGAACGCTTTTTTTTGAAAAAAATGCAAAAAGTGGGAACTTCTGAGACAGCCGTCGGTCACACCAAATACTGAAGCAACTAAAAAAGGTTTTATGCTAACCCTACTGCGACACTTTCGTACGTCTTTTATTTTCTTCCTCATTGGCATCGGTTGCCTGCTTGCCTTCAACCTTTCCACGCCACAAACGGCTGCAAACAGTCCGATACAAGAGCTCTTCGCCTTCATCCCTCTTGCATGGTTGTTTTTAGGTATGAGTGCTGTCACCTTCTTCTTGAATATGGTGCAGACGATGCTGGGGATTAAACGTCAACATATTGACTGTTAAATCCATCAATTATTAATACCAAGGTCCAGAGAAAGCGAATGATACAGCGTAATGGCCGAGAGCTGGATATTGATATTGGTAATAAGCATTTTGCGATTCAGCGTCGTTATGAAGCCTTTGGTGCATTTAACGACCTGTTGATTGCGATCTGGTTTTTGATTGGAAGCTTCTTTTTTCTCAATGATGCATTGATAGAAAGCGGCACCTGGCTCTTTATCGTCGGGAGTGCGCAGCTTCTGCTCAAGCCGAGTATCAAATTAACCGGATTGGTGCACGTCTCACGCATGCAGCAACGTGTTCAAAATAACTGATGTTCATATGTGAATCACAGATATATCGAAGATGATAAAAAAGGCGGGTAAATGCTCCCGCCTTTTGTTTTTCTATGCGTTAGCCGAACACCTGCAGCTGAAGGGCAACAAAGAAGCCAATCGATATCCCGACCACTAATAACATCGATAAACGGGTGCACGCTAAGCCAATGGCAAGTAAGGCGCCCAACAGATAAGGGTTAGTGACTGTCACGGATAACTCATCCTCAGGAAAGAAAACAATCGGTACCCAAAGCGCAGTGAGCACGGCAGGTGCAGAGTAGGTGAGTAACCGTTGCAATCGCGGGCCGATACGCACAGGCACACTGCGTGCAAGCAGAACGTAGCGCACGGAAAAGGTGATCAACGCCATCGCGACGATCATTAACCAGTCGTTCATGATCTGATCCTCCGAGCCGGTAGTGACTCAGCCAGTAATCCCGCCGTCATCCCAATGCCGGTGGCGATAATCAGTGCGTTGGGTACGTGATAATAGGTGAATAACACCATACTTAAACCACTTGCTAAAGCACACAGTAAAACAGGTCGCGTTTTGATACTGGGAACCGTCAAGGCGATAAAGGTTGCTGCAATGGCAAAATCAAGCCCAATGGCCTCCAACGCTTTCAGTTGGGATCCCGCCAAAATGCCCGCTAAGGTGGCAAGATTCCAACCCATGTAAAATGCTGCCCCCGTATAGAGTGCATAGTGCTTGGAAAAGTGACCATGTTTGTTGGTGTGCGCGCTCGAGAGTGCGTACATTTCGTCAGTCAATAAAAAACCAAGGCCAAGGCGCCAGTTAAGTGGCAAAGGCGTAATGTATTGGCGAAAGTGTGCACCATATAACAGGTGGCGTGCGCTAATCACTAACGTAGAACCTAACACCGCGGGGAGGCCAGCAGCACTGCCCACCATCATGGTGCCGGATAATTGCACTGCGCCAGCAAACACCAATAATGACATGGCTTGGGTTTGCAGGGCCGTTAACCCCATTTGCAGCCCTAACGAACCACATAAAATCCCCCATGGCAGCACCGCCAGACACAATGGACTTACATCGCCTAGTGCGCGCCACAGTGATACCTCGGGGGTATGCACCTCTTGTGCAGCGTTATGCATAGTTCACCTTGTTATTTGTCTTTTTTCGTACAGTCTATCCCACCCAATGATAATGATGGTTAGGTTTTTTGGCGACCAGTCCGTTTTTTTGTAGCTGTGCAAAAAGGGCATCGACAGTGTCTTGGCTTAGCGCATACTCCGTCATCACCGCTTTTTTGCTACAGCGTAATGTTTTTGCGGCTAATGCGGCTTTAATTTCCGCATAAGGGGAGTCAGTATCCTCAGCGAGCGTATCAGAGGAAATCGTCGATTCATCTGTCATTACTTCGGCGTGATGAGATCTCTTAGCACTCTCGGGAGTATGCGGTGTGGTATGTGGGTGACGATACCAATGGCGGAAGCGTTGCTCCTCACCAATAACACCGACAAAAAAGGCGGCAAATAAATCTAACAGTACAGAGAGAAAAATCACCAGCCAAGACTGGGCTTGGTTGGCACTCACGCCTAAAGTGCTGGCAAGATTACTGATCAGCCCCAAAACGGATCCCTGAGCCACCGCCGGTAAGCTATCACGCTCTAATGCCAGTTGTTGTTGTTCTTTGCGTAATTGGGTGTTTTCCCGTTGCAGCCGCGCCACGCCTGTCGCAATTCTATCTAGCTCAATATAGCGTTCAGCTGCTTCGTTGTTAAGTGCAATCTGTTGCTCAATCGCGTCAATTTGGCGGCCATACGCGGCGACCTTGGCCTCGCTTTGTTGCTGTTCACTCTGCGCGGCATTGGTGGCACTATTGATGCCGCCGATGCTACCGCCAATTGAGATTAACGCCAGAATGAGGTAAAAAACCAGAGCCGAGGCGGCGCCAGTATAGTTACCGTGTGCACGACGCTCGCCAAATTCATACCACGCATAAAACTTACCCGCTTCAAAAATGACCGCGAGTGCGCCAAACAACCACTGCATCAGAGGGTTGTCATCAAGCGAGAGAAATAAAAGGAGCGAGAAAATCGTTGAAGCCACAATCGCGGCACTGGTAAAGCTGTAAACGCTCAATATGGAAAAGCGGCCTTTCGGAAAACGGTAAGTGTCTCTAGGAAAAGGCCCGGCAATTGGGTTCATGCTGTCTTTTTATCCTGGCGAAATGAAGAGATGGCAAAGCCTAGCGCAGATCGTGGCGTTTGTGTGTCAATAAGTAGTGAAAACCTGAATAAGTGACTGAACAACACACAATTTGATGTAAAATACGTCATATCATAAATGCGGCTCGATGATGGTTTCTTTCGTTTTATTTAGCCGTGCGCTTGATCAGTGATGGATAATTCAATGACAGCCAAGCGATTTTTGTATCCTATTTCTTCTTGGTATTTGGAAATGACATAGAAGCCATCGTGATAGTCAGCGGTGTGATTCACAGAAAATAAGAGGTGCACATATGAATTCTGATATTTTTCATGCGCAACTCTCTGCTTTAGAGGCAGATTTGTTGGCGGAGTTAGAGATCAGTGAGCAAAACGGAACGGATAGTACGGTGACGCTCGATCAACAAAGCGTGGGTCGTTTGTCGCGAATGGATGCGATGCAAAGTCAACAAATGGCGTTGGAGCAGAAACGGCGTCGTCGTGATCGCTTGCTTCAAGTGAGAGCGGCACTAAGACGTATCGAAGAAGACGACTATGGCTACTGTATTGATTGCGATGAGCCCATTAACCCCAAACGTTTAGAATTTGATCCTTGTGCACTACGTTGTGTGGGCTGTGAGGGTAATAACCAATGACGACTCGACAAAAAGCGCTCGTGGTTGAAGGTGGTGCGATGCGTGGTATTTTTGCCGCGGGCGTATTGGATCAGTTTATTGAATCCGCGTTTTATGATTTTCACTTCTGTGTGGGTGTCTCTGCAGGATCTACTAATCTAATTGGTTATTTATCAGGTAGTTATAGTAGAAGTAAAAGAATTATACTTAACTATGCGACGTCAGCAGAGTTTTTCAGTTTTAAGCGGTACCTCAAAGGAGGACACCTGTGTGATGTGTCTTGGCTTTGGCACGCATCGTTTGACGCGGAGCCGTTAAGTCAGGCTTTGCGGTGTCCACTATGGGTCGTTACGACGAGTGTTGAAACCGGCCAACCCCACTATTTTTGCATGGATAAGGCGGGTTTTAATCATGAGGCCATCGTTGCCTCTTGCTCGATCCCTCTGGCGTATCGTGACTACCCCAATGTTGACGGCATCTCAATGACTGATGGTGGTATTGCCGATTCAATACCGGTGAAGTTTGCGTATCAACAAGGCGCAAGAGATATTACTGTTATTTTGTCTCGCCCTCTCGGGTATAGGAAAAAAAATACGCGGTCAATACGTTTGTTAAAGCCAGTTATTAGACACGCGCCTGCGTTATTTGAGGCAATGAACCACCGTCATCGTCGTTATAACGATGCGTTGGACTTTATTCATCATCCACCGGCTGATTGCACGATAAAAGTGATTGCCCCCAATGAGACGTTTCGTGTCGGGCGATTTACCATGAATAAAGCGTATTTAGAAGCAGGATACGATCTGGGACGAGAATTAGGCAAAAAACATATCAATGAGGAAACATGTTCATAAAATCTTATGCTGCGTTAATTCGTGACCAGTGGCCATTAATCGCCTTTGGCTTCTTAGCCATTTTTTTTGGGAACATTGGCCAGTCATTTTTTATTAGTTGGTATGGAAGCAGTATTAAAGACGCACTGCAACTGAACGATGCGACCTATGGTGGGATCTATGCGATTGCGACCATGACAAGCAGTGTGCTAGTGATTACCTTCGGTGGTGTGGTTGATCGTATTCGTGTTGATAAGCTGTTGGTCTTTTTTTCGATACTACTTACGGCAGCGTGCCTGTTGATGTATTCAGTAGACAGTGTCATTGGGCTATTGATTGTTATCTTCTTACTGCGTTTTTGTGGGCAAGGGTTTTTACCTCATATTGCGCAAGCAACCGTAATTAAGCGTGCTGCGCAAGATAAAGGGAAAGCGATTAGCCTCGTCGGTAGCGGTGTTGCTTTGGGAGAGGTTGTTTTGCCGTCCCTGCTGATTGCGCTCATCGCGCTTTTAGGCTGGCGTGAAAGTTGGTTATTTATTGCAGCGGCTATATTGATTGTCTTTCTGCCTCTTGTTTTATTTCTGGTAAAAAAAGCCGATCTTAAACAACCTTATTCTGATCCGAATCATACCCATCAATCGAGTGATGCAAGCCGTAGGCATGTGATCCGAGATTGGCGATTTTGGATGATTATACCGCTTGCACTGATCACGCCTTTTCTTGTCACCGGTGTCTTTATTCAACAAGACTTTATCCTAGAGGCAAAGCACTGGGCACCCAGCGTGTTGGCCGGCAGTTTTGTATTTTACGGGGTTGTGCATTGGTTAAGCTCGGTGGTGTCTGGCAACCTTATTGATAAATATAGATCGCGAAATGTGCTCATTCTTATCCCTATTCCGCTGATTCTCGGCCTAATGGCGATTGCCAACATCAACCATCCGGCGCTGCGCCGATCTTTATGTGCCTATTTGGTTTGGCCATTGGTGCAACCAACCCGGTGATTAATACACTATGGGCAGAGATGTATGGTGTCTCTCATATTGGTGCGATTCGCTCACTGGTGACCGGTATGATGATTCTCTCGACAGCCTTGTCACCCTGGATATTCGGTATCGTGATCGATATTGGCTGGACCTTAATGAGGTTGCTTACGCACTTATCGGGCTTATTCTTTCGTTTTCGCTATTGCTTTTGCCCGTGTATCCACGTATCTGAACTCCCAGTGACATCCAGCATGGGTAAGGTCATGATTCGATGAAACAAGCACGAATAAACATGGCGACTGGATCAACTTTTTATGGGTTAATGCTTTACGACACGCGTGTGTCTGTCACTATCAATGACATAGCTGTAACCGTGATAATACGTTGATCGCTGTTTGCAAATGATTGAGTGAATGAACAGCAATATCCGACTAAGAGGAGACAGGATGTGGAGCAACGGATCCTAGCATGCGTCGATGGCCCGCATTATTCAAAGCAAGTAGCAGCGTTGAGCATTTGGGCGGCAAGCCGCCTGTCTGTGCCATTGACGCTACTCCATGTACTGGATAAATCGTCCCATCAAACGGAGCCTGAACTATCCGGTAACTTGTCTGCTGGGAGTCGTGAGCAACTGTTACAAGAATTGGTTGAGCTCGATGGTCAGCGGGCTAAGCTGGAAATGAAGCATGGGAAGGTGTTACTTTCTGAATTGGAAGACGAGGCCAAAGCGAAAGGCTTGGATGACGTCAGTAAGTCGCAACGTCATGGCAATTTGGTCGAAACGCTGCTTGAGCTGGAAGCGCAAACTCGTGTATTGGTATTGGGCAAATCTGGCGAAGTGCATCAAAGTGATGCCAAAGCCATTGGCTCACAACTTGAAAGCGTGGTGCGTTCACTCAAAGTACACACGCTGATTGCAAATGGTGAGTTTTCCACGCCAGACAGTTATTTGCTCGCGTTTGACGGCAGTGACATCAGCGAAAAGCTGGTAGAGAAAGCGCTCAGCACACCATTATTAGCGGGGATGACTTGCCACTTAGTCATGGTAGAAGACTCGCAAGAAAAGCTGACTGCGTTTAAACGTGCCGCTGAGCGATTAGAGGCAGCAGGGGTGAGCGTGGTGCAAGCGCAACTGACGGGCGAAGTACACCGAGCCATCTTAGATTACCAAGCGTCAAATCAAGTGGGTCTGATTGTGATGGGGGCTTACGGGCATTCAAAACTGCGTCAGTTCTTCGTCGGAAGTAACACCACGAAGCTGCTGATTGAGTCGACAGTCCCCATGCTATTGATTCGCTAGTAGCCGATGATTGGCGTGTTTCTACCTTCGATCGTGTTCCTACCTTCGATAAAGAAAAACCCGCAATGATGCGGGTTTTTTTATCAGCGTTGGCTGCCTTTGCCTCGTGCCTTGTTAGCGGTATCGCTATCAATATTTAAAGCGAGTCGTAAACATAAACTGATCGCCATACCACTCGTTAACCCGGTAGCTGCGCCTAACGAGAACAGCTCTGTGGCGTGGAACCGACCGTAAGCCGAGCCAAAGGTATCTTCTTCATCATCCACCGTCAGTAGGCCAATTTCACCGCCCACCTCAACTTGCGGCCCCAACCATTGGCGAATGCCGAGGTTGATTTCCAAACCCATGTCGCTGTCGAAGTTCTCTTTTTTAACACCACGAGCAAGCAATTCACCGGTTAAGTCTGCCCAGTTGTTGATCGGCGCATGAAAGCCAACCCCGGCAGCGGTATCCCAATCTGAATCAAATTCGGTATCGGCTTCGACACGAATGTGCGCATTAGGGTGAATAGACATGCTAAATCCTGCACCATAGGTGAGGGGGCTAACACCGATACGTCCTTCCAAGTAATCGTAACTAAAATTACTCATGGTGGTGAGGTTGGCGTCTTCTTCATTGGCCACGGCGCTGAAAGAAGCCAACGCGACAATCGCGCTGGCTAAAAGAGATTTACGCATTATCAATTCCACTTGTTATTGGTGTTGAAATCATTCTATAAGACGATTGCGCGCTGAAACAAGCATATCCACCCGTCATTTAGGCTTTTTTACCTATTTCTGACCCAATGCGAGGTAATAGAAATAAATAGACGCTATTCACCGCCCATATCCCACTTATTTTTGTTAATCGCTTCCACGACACGCGGCGTATCGAGGACGCTAGCCCAAGGAAACAAATTGGGTTCGTGGGCAACCATGTAACTGGTTAATTGATCGGTCACCACACTCACCAAGGTGTCTTTCTGCCACGGCTTTGCCAAGTTAATAGTGCAAACTGGCATGATTTACCGCTGATACTGTATCTTCCAGTCCAGCTTGACCAGTGAGTAAGATCTTGCGTGCCGAGCAGTCTGAGGCTGATTAGCCAGCTCAATGAGAAAATCGACGCCTAATTCGCCTGGCATAATGTGATCACACAGAATGAGCGCAAGTTGTGTTCCTTCCGCTGCCATATCGTGAATCACATCGCGTGCCTCGGTGACTGACTCGGCCGCTTCGATCTCAAAGTGATCGGCAAAGCCTTGTAAATCATCAACCACGCTGTCGAGTACATCCCGTTCATCATCGACACATAAAATTAAATATTGGCTCATACTGGTGGCTCCTTACTGGCAGAGGCGGGGAGTTCAATGGGCAGAGTCACTGTCATCGTGGTGCCGACACCGAGTTGGGAGCGAACCTGAATATCGCCCCCTTGCTGATGAACAATGGTCTGGCACATGGTCAGGCCAATGCCTAATCCAAAATGCCCCTCGCGTTTGGTGGTGTAATTTAACGCGAACATTTTTTCTTGCTGTGCTTGCGTCATCCCTATCCCAGTGTCCGTGATCGATACCTGAATCATGCCAGACGCTTGGTCGTTAAGGGTTTTTACGGTCACGGTAAGCATCCCCGGCTCTGGCATCGCATCCAGTGCGTTGGCGATGAGGTTGGTCCAAACCTGTGCTAAGGCTGATGGCTGAGTGATAATGTCAGGGACCCAGTCATAGTATTTTTCTAATTGATGCGACTTGAGCCGGTGCTCAAATAAGGTCAGGGTATCGTCAATGCTTTCGATAATATGGGTACGCTGGCGCTGTTCACTGTCTTGGCGCGCATAGGTGCGTAAGCCTTTGACCAGATCGGCGATCCGGGCCGCACATACATGATTAGAGCGTAATAGGCGACCACAGCGGGCATATTGCTTCCAGGTCGCCAACTCAGTGTCAAAATGCGTCCCCAAACGTTGTTGCCAGTCGGTCACCGTGTCTTGCTGATACAAGCCAATATTCACTAGATCTCGTGCCATACGTTTATTGCCGGTGATTTCGCTTAACGTACGTGTGTGTGCTCGCGCAGTGGCGGTTGATAACGGTATGCTATCGCGGTTGTTTTGCAACAGGGCGAGGGCTTGTTCGCGACTGGCTGCATCAAGTGGCGTCTGCGCTACGTGCTCTAAAGCGTCGGCGAGTGCGTCGCTATTGCGTAAAATCGCGGAAACAGGATTATTGAGCTCGTGTGCGACACCAGCGACGAGCTGACCCAGTAATGCCATTTTTTCTTTTTCCAACAACTGGCGATTGGCTTCATCCAGCGAGGCGAGGGTTTGCTGTAGTTGGATTTCGGTATCAATACTGCGCTTTAAGCGTTGGTTAAAATGCAAGAGTAAATATTGAATAAACAGGGGTAACAGCTCTGAGCGACTGGTCATTATTTTGCTAAATAGCGCGTGGTCGATTTTGATCACCCGGGTGCGAGTGAGCGTGCGACCCGTAGAGAAAGAAACATCGCCAGTCACAAATGACATACTGCCAATCAAGCTGCCGGACGAGAGGGTCGAAACATGGTGTGCTTGTCCTTCATCATCGGTTTTATAGAGCCCCACGTTGCCTTCGGCAATAAACCATAAAAACGCGTTGTCTTGGTTTTCTTTGGTGAGAACATGGTTAGCACTGTAGGTTCGGCAGGCACGGCTTTCGTCGTTACCGTCAAAAAAGGCATAAAGGCCAGCAATCACCCGGTCGGCAATCGCCGCTTTATCGGTCTCGGCCGGTGCGAGTAGTTGGGACTGGAATTGGTTAATTTCACGTTCAACCTGCGCATCCAATAAGGTGCGATGATCCAATACCTCGCTATAACGCAGGAGATCGTGTTGGCAATGACGCAGAACATAAGTTGTGAGCTCTTTCTCTGCCACGCGCTGCAGCTCATCTGCTCGCCAAGGCTTATGCATGCAATAATTTAATCGGCCTTCATTCACTGCCTGTAAAATCACATCATACTGCGGCGCTTCGCTGAGCAAAATAGTACGTGCCCCTTGGCTAGCAGCATGATTGTCAACGTTGACGAGTAAATCAATGCCATCATTATCCCCCGGCACGTTATGACAGATCAGTAACGCCACCTGCTGCTCATTGGCTTCCAAGTCGCTTAGCAGCGTATAGGCATCGTCTGGCGTGTCAGCACTGCATAGGTCAAACACATCGCGAAACGGGGCGAGGTCGTGAGACAGCTTTTCCACCACCAGAGGGTCTTGATCAATGCACAATATCACGTAAGGGTTCATACACTTTGCCGATTTGCCGCGAATACCCTTTGATTATAGGTGTTTACCCGCGGTAATGATGCGAAATGGTCGACATTCATGAACATATTCTGCCAAAACGTCACGGCTTTCTATCGCATTCAATACATCGGCGGAAAGCTGGCTAAATCAGTAGTTACAATATGTGCTCTGGCATACCGAGCAACACCGTCAAACGCTCAATGTAAAGAGACTCGTTACAGCCTAAAGTAACGAAAAACAACGCCAGCTTTAAGGGCCCCTTCATTATCAATCAGTACTTGATCAATCAGTACTTGGGCACGTGCCGCGATTGCCTGAGAGGCGTGGTAAGTCTCAGTTATAAGATAATCGCATTTTACAGCGAATAGCCATTGTTATGTTTGCTGGCTGGCTTAGCATGTGCCTCAACGTATTAGTCTATTACCCTCAGCGTCCATTTTTGGTTACACTGGTTTTTTCTTGCCCTTGGAGCAAAAAGACATGTTTTTAGGAAAGTATGGCGCTATTGCCGGCGGGCTTGCGGTGGTCGCGTGTTGGCCATTTGCAACGGGCCAAATTGCGCATTCAATGTATGAGCGCGAAGTGGATCAACGCGCAACCGCAGATTTTACGCTCGAGCAACAGACTTATGAGCGAGGTTATTTAAGCTCGCAAGCGGTTACCCGGGTGCAGTTTAAGGGTGAGAGCAAAGCGCTATTGGAGCAGTCGGGGTTGCCGGTTGCATATGAGGTAGCATCGGATATCTCCCATGGTGTACTGGGGGTCTCGTCGAGCAATACGCTCGTTATGACGCCAGATCTACAAGCGATCACGCAAAAGATGTGGCCAGGTAACCCGACACCGATTCGCCTGGATCTTGATACCTTAATGACAGGTGCCTCTGACTATCATCTTACCGTTGCCCCCTTCTCGCTGTCGGAGGCAAACAGTAACCTAACCGCCAGTGAGCTGAGCGTTAAAGGCGAGATTGATCGCAAAGGACGCGTTAATGCATCCTTCTTACTGCCTGCCCTCGCGTTTAATGATGATAACGGCCAGCAGTTAAAAGTTGATACCGTGACGGGGAGCGGAAAAGGGTATCTGCAAGACAGTCTGTGGATTGGTAACCAGTCGCTTTCAATTGAGCAAGCGCAGCTGGGAAACGGCGAAGGTCAAACGGCTCAACTTGCCCAGGTTAAGCTTGAAATTGGTAATGAGTTGGTTGAGTCGGCGTCACCGCGCAAGCTGAATAATACTAATCAGCTCACTGTTGGTGAGATAACCTTGCCGGATCAAACCCGTTGGCGCAACTTAGTGGTAGCGTTGGATGCGAACCATCTGGATTACACGGCGATGTCTCAGATTGCATTGCTGTCGTCACAGTGGCAAGAAGGTGGTGCACCGGGAAGCGCATCAGCGATGGAGCGAGCGGTCGTGGATTTGTTGCAATCGGGATTATCGGTTAATTTGTCGCCGGCGAGTCTGACACTTCCAGAAGGGGATGTGAGCGTTGATATGCGCTTTAACCTCAGTGGAGGCGACGCTGCTGGTGAATTTGGCCTAAACCAGCTGGTCAGTCAGTTATCCGGTAATTTGGATGTCGCGGTACCCAATGTGCTGCTATCACGTTCGGCATGGCGAGAAAAAGTCCATCACTTATCCAGTGCAGGATTTGTCACGCAGTCGGATCAACAAACAACGCTAACAGCCCAGATTGAGGGTAATCAAGTGGTGGCATCGAACGGCAATGCGGTCCCCTTAATGCAGTTTGTGATGTTCTTGCTTTAGTCAACGACTGTTATCGTCAACGTGTAATATCTTGACGCGCCAATAACCCATGACGTGCGCGTCATAGCTTCCAAGTGGTAATGGGGCAGTACTGACCGTTACCTTTTTTCTCTCAACCGCAAGAATTTAGAATAATGCAGTCTTTGCCTCAGCTTAAAGCCAAAAAATATAGAACCATAAGAGAGGATACCGTCATTGGGCTGCGGGCCGTGGCGTTCATGAAACACGGAACCACCACCCAGGTACAAATTAAAACCCCGGTGGGACAAACATATCGCTGTGAATGTACCTTTATTGGTTTTGATGGCGATAAGCGGCTGTTCTTTTCTCTACCAACTGAAAACCTCAACCAGGTTAACCAATTTTTTATCGAGGGCTATCGCCTTGCGGTTGATGCAGTTTCTGATGAGGGCGAAGGCGCGAAAGTGCGGTTTGCGTCCAAAATTTCCACTGTACTCAAAGCACCCGTTAATCTCGTGATGGTTGATTTGCCTCAGCAAGCCAAATTAATTCAACAGCGCAAAGATAATCGCTATGAGTTGAATGTGAAAGGGGAAGTCCCTTTAGGTAGTCGTCGTTTGTCGGTCAATCTCACCGACATTTCTGCAGGTGGTTGTGGGTTTAGTTTTGATGCCATTGCGCCCGTGTTTGAAAAGCACCATCAAATCGCAATACAAATCCAGGCACCGGATAGCGATGATTGCTTTGTCTTAAGCGGGCAAGTGGAAAACCGTCAGAAAAAATGGGGGATGCAACGCTACGGGGTGTCGTTTGACCGCAGCGGCCTAAAACAATGCGAAGCCTTGATTAAACGACTCGTCTATGATGGCTCGCACTACATCTTTAACCTACACACCGAGGATGCTGAGTGACAGTGTCACACTTGCTGTTCGTTGTTATTATTGATGGTTAGATAGACTGACTAGCTGTTTGATGTAGCCTAAGTGATATACGTCACCTTGGCACAAATGCCGTTCTGGTGAAAAAACTGGAGCCAGCGACGCTGATGAGGCTGCAACACATCCCCTGGGCCTTTCACTTCCACCCATTGATAGGCATCGTCTCGACACATAAACAAATCGGGGTGACCGCGTCGATTATGGCGACGATCGAACAGGATACGGCTGAAACATGCGCTGAGCTGACGGTCAGTGAGGGCGTTCAGGGCCGCGTCAAGTAGTGGCCACTCAATCACGGACCAGTTGACCCAATCGTTAATGATCCCCTGTTTTTGCTGATAGTGGCGCGCTATCCAATCGCGTGCTTGACCCATGTTTGCCAAGCGGGCATCAATATGAGACTGCCTTTTGGTGACAAAATCGTCGCTATAAAGATCGCGCGGGCCACGTTGAAATGGATTCACAAAAGCGCCTCTAATAGGTAAAAAAAGAATATCCCAGAAGAAAAGCCCGAATAGCGCATTCAGCAAACTGTTTTCGCTATACCATACTTGCCAGCCTTGGTGACGATAATAGTCAGCCACCTCCCACTCTACGCGTTGTTCCAGGGTTAATGCCAATGTCTCCGTCTCGAATGCAGCAGGATTGACGGAATGTGTTGGCAGTAAACGGCCGTGCTCTCTAACGGGCTTTTGTTTGGCGATACGACAGGCGACGTCATATTCCTCTTCATCGTGTGGCGCGTCGAGCATGGCCGCAATAATAAGTGACGCATCATCAAGCGCGCCTTGTTTAATCAAAATGCGAGCTTGTCGCTCCCTGCTTGGCGGTTGCGTGGTGGTTTTGTATAGCAATAAGGCGGAGGATAAGTCATCGTGGCGCTCAAACTCACGGGCAATACGATTGACTAACCGTTGCCGTTTGCGCTCAAGTGGCGGCCAATCAAACGGCTGAGGCAGGCGTGACTGTAGCGCAAGAATAGACGCTGGACGCTTGGCTTTCTTTGCTTGCCAAGCAATGTCGTCAAGCGCAGACAAACGCAGCCAATCATCAATTTGTTGGCGGTGTTGAAACAAGCGCTCAGACTGACTGACAGGGTAAGATTCAAATTGCTGAATACCGAGCTCGGCGACGATAAATTGGCTCAAATCTTGGCGTGAATTACCAAAATATAATAGCAACAACACGGGGAGAATGTCCGGCTGGTGACAGACAACCAGAGAGTAGGGGCTAACGAGCGGATCGCTAAAGGTGTCAGTGATTGCGGTTTGCCACTGCGTCTTACTGGCACTTTTCGCTACATTCACCGCAGGAAATGCCTCGATCAGTTGTGGTTTACTCAGCACGTTGAATAAGACCTCAGCAGGCGCGGTATCGGTGATGCTGACAAATCCGTTATCGGCCAAGATGTGGAGCAAAGGCCACGTTTCACCGAGCTCGGAATAGGTCAGTTTGTCGGCCAAGAAGTAATCATGGCGGCGCATCAATAAACGGACCAGCAAACATTGGGCGTTGAAGCTAAGCTGTTGAAAGGAGGTAAGCCAAGCCCGTTCTTTGTCTGTGAGCAGATCCCAGTCACGTTCAGACACTAAACCGATCAAGCTTTGAAAGTTATGATGGTAATAATAGGGACTGAGAGGGTCTGGCTGTGTCATTCTTTTTCCTTATCTTTCATTAGGACACGTGCATTCAGGAGCCGCCGAATGAAACGGAGTATCGCTGTACTATTGTCAGTATTTAGTTGCTGGGTGTCGAGCTATGCCTTGGCGCAAACTGAGAATACGTTTTCAACAGAGCAAGGGATCGCAGGGGTTGCCTGTGTGATTACCGATCCGGCAGGGCGACTCCTGTTGATAAAAGACAGAGTGACCGGACGATATGGCCTACCAGGCGGCCGAGTGAACTTGGCTGAGTCACCGACGCGTGCCTTGGCGCGGGAAGTGTTTGAAGAAACCGCTATTCGCGTCAACGTAGGGAACGTCGCTCACAAAGATAAGCGCGGTGTGCTGTTTGCTTGCCAAAGCCAAACGCCGTTACCGGTTGTTTCGAACGCCAATGGCACCGGGGTGTTACCCGTCTGGCAGGCACTGCATTTTGGGTCTGAAATCGATAAAGCCTTGTTAGTGCCTCCTGCACAGGCAGACGACTATCGCTATCGGTTTAAAGATCGCGGCGAGTTACTATGGTCACTGACTGCAAAAACGCCCAGCAGTGATGTGGCGGCCTTAGCAGATTTTAGCGCCTTAGCCCCCGCCTTTTATGTGAGCCAATATGTCCTCGTTTCTGGGTTACAAACGGCAGTGGCGCACATGGGCGATGTCGCGGGCTCAATGACTAAACGCCTATTCGGATTGGTCAACATTTTAGGAGAAATTGCGTTTTATGTTGCCTTGGTGCCTCTATTTCTTATTTTTCGTGGCCATAAATCGGCGCTGTCACTACTATTTCTGTTGATCAGTGCGGCAGCTGTCTCTATCACGTTAAAAACGGGGTTTGCGATGCCAAGACCGTTTTACCTATGGCCTGACTTGCAAATCGGTGAGGCAAGTGGTTTTACGGTGCCCAGTGGTCATACCTTGTTGGCGGCAGCCGTTGTAACAGCATGGTATCTCAAGCGTCGTAACACGCGTGGGCAGGCATATGGGTCGTTACTGTTCGCTTTGGCAGTGACGACCTTGATGGGGCTTAACCGTATGTATTTGGGCGTTCACTTTGCCAGTGATGTGGTGATTGGCGCCTTGGTAGGAAGCAGCTTGGCCTGGGCAACCGTGAAAATAGATGCAGTGACCATAGGGAAAGATCGGCCGCTACTGACGACCGGTCGGCTGTGGTTATTGGTCTGTGGGTTGCTGGCGTTGTTGGCGTTAGCATTAAAGTTACCCGATCTGCTCTACTTAGCCGCATTAAGCGCTGGGATATATACCGGTCAGATCTGGCACAAGCTTTTTCCCAGTCATAAACCGGCCGCGAGCATGATGGGAAAACTATTGACCTTAGTCTGGATTTTTTGGGTGTCGCTGGGCTGCTTCTAGCCGCTTGGGGCGTGGTGCAGATGACGGGAATGAGTTGGATT
>NZ_AQOD01000022.1 GCF_000513715.1 Salinivibrio socompensis S35 | reverse complement strand
AGGCGGCGAATAAATGCCTTGTGAACCTTCGAAGAGGCAAGTTGGCTCTCTGGATGAACTTCTTCATAGAGGGTAAATGCTCTTCCTCCTACAGGGATCGTTGCCCGAATGATCTGCTTATCGACATGATTCACCGGGGACCAGTCCACAATAATGATTGGATGCTGAATGTTCCTGAGTAAAAAGTGACTCACGAAGGCATACACACTCGCTCTTTCCCGCTGAAGATGCCGGTTACCCAATAGGCGGCAGACCCGCTTGATGCTGTGCTTAACCCTGGTTTGTGTACGCTTCATACCGCGACCGACTCCGGTTAACGTCAGTGTGTCACTTTCATTCAAGGCATCGGTGCAATCGAGGACAGCGTTGATGCGTCGTTTATCTTTGATGGCAGAGAACTCGGACATCAGGAAAAAAGAGTGTAGAATACTGGCTAGATTCATGGTGGTTGGCGCTTTTTGTGTTGTAGTGACCCATAATCGCCGATTATCATGGATCTGACTACCTTTTTTATCCTATCTCACTGATTATTCTATGTAAGAAGTGGGGAGCCATCAGCACCTAAGGCTTACCTATCCGCTCAGCGCTTCACCGTCAGATAAAGACTTACGCGTCATCTAAACGCGGTTGCCAATCAATCGGTTTGCTCCCCTGCTCGAGCAAATATGCATTGGTTTGCGAAAAGTGTTTACAGCCAAAAAAACCACGATGGGCGGAAAGCGGTGAGGGATGCGGGGCCGTCAACACATAGTGGCGCTGACGATCAATGGCTTTGCCTTTTTTTGTGCATGTGCGCCCCACAGCAAAAAGACCACCCCGTCGCAATGCTGATTCACCGCATCGATGACGCGATCGGTAAACGTTTCCCAGCCTAACTTCGCATGAGAGTGCGCTTTTCCCTGTTCCACGGTCAGCACCGTATTGAGGAGTAATACACCCTGCTGCGCCCAGCTTTGCAAGTAACCGTGCGAGGGGATCTCAAATCCATCAATGTCAGTCGCAAGCTCTTTATAAATATTGACCAACGAAGGCGGTGTTTTCACCCCGGGTCGTACCGAAAAGCTCAGTCCATGTGCTTGATTCGGTCCGTGATAGGGATCTTGGCCAAGAATCACCACTTTTACATCACCGAGCTCGGTAAAGCGAAAGGCATTAAATACCTCGTCCTTAGGAGGAAAGACCGGTACTCCCTTGGCTCTTTCACTATCAACATACGCTAAGGTGTCGCGAAAATACGCTTGTTGTTTTTCATCGGCCAGCACCTGCTGCCACGTTTGCGCCTGAGTCATGGTTGCTCCTTATCATCACACCAGCGCTATTTTAACGGGGCAGCCGCTCAAAATCAGTGGGGTGTCCGATCTTTTGTTCGTTCTGTGTGGGCGTGATAGTGACGCTGGCAGCGGCCTTGAACCGCACGGTTTGGCGTCGGCAAGCTAGTACGGGTCATTGTCATGGTTGGCTGAGTCATAAGTCGCTCCTTATCTCGCTACAAAGATGTCACCTCTTTATTGAGGCTATGTTTCTTATGAAAGATTAATGCCAACCTTTTTATCCTCTAATAATTATATGGTTAACAATCGAAACCCGATTCATCGCTCGGTAAATGTACACCGATGGTGCAATGGTGCCTCTTAGCCGAGCACCGAGAGAGCCTGACAGACCCAGTGAGTGCCGCACAAAAGCGCACAACAACTTTCATTTGTAGTAAAATAACAACATAGACAAAACCATTAACACGAATAGTTTTTTATTGCATTATAATACGTGCTACATAACTGAAATAAAGAGACTTTATGTTGATACAAGATAAATATTTATCTCACAATACCGATTAAATATTGACCCAAATCAACTCATCTTCACCGAAAAAACGATATATATAGAGGCTCAAAATGATGAAATCATACATCATTAAAGTCACCATCAATAAAGGGGATAAGCCATGATCACCGGCATTCAAGTCACCTCAGCGGCCAATGATGACCTGATAAACTCTATCTGGTTAATCAATAAAGACGCAGATCAAGCCCGTTGTGTTTGCGCCAAACAGGGCTTTGAAGCAGATCAAGAAGTTGCTTTGTCTTCTCTGGGCGAATTTGACTATCGCGAAGTCGAGATCGAAACCCAAGCCGTTAACGAAGGCGGACAGCACCTCAATGTGAATGTATTGAAGCGTGAAACGTTGGAAGATGCCGCTAAGCATCCAGAAAAATACCCGCAGCTAACGATTCGCGTATCAGGATATGCCGTTCGTTTTAACTCGCTAACGCCTGAGCAGCAACGTGACGTGATAACCCGTACGTTTACCTCAACACTTTAAACAAAAAGGGCGTTATCGCTTTTTTTACGTTAAGAAATGTAAAACCATCCAACATCGGAATGATCGGCTTCATTGAAATGAGCCGATCATTCCGATATAATCACCATCGTTTATTTGCACGTTGTCATCATCTTTCTCCGCACCTACCTACTGTGTATCCGTTTTCGCTCTGATGGCCAAGTGGAATAAGTGCATAGACCCAAGGCCATGATTTTACATAAAAAATACAACCCATCACACTAACAGTTTGGTGAACACTACTTCAACACTATCCAATTTTCTACAGGCAATGATATGACAGTCAAAAAACAATCTTCTTATAAGCCCTTTCTTAAGCCCGATTCAGGTGCTCACTCTTTTATAGAAGAATTACTCGCATACGCTGGCATTACTGTAGGGGGAACTCAACCCTATGATATGGAGTTAAAAGCTTATGGCGTGCCAGAAGCAGCATTAGCCCGAGGTAATTTGGGCCTTGGAGAAGCGTATATGGATGGTCTTTGGGATGCACCTGCACTCGATGACTTCTTTTACCGAATTCTGCATGCTCGCCTGGATGAAAAGATTAATCCATCTAAAGTATTACCGTATGTTATCAAATCAAAGTTAATCAACCGCCAAACTATCAAGCGAGCATGGAAAGTGGGAGAAGCACATTACGATTTGGGTAATGACTTCTATGCTAGCATGCTCGACAGTCGCATGACCTATACCTGTGGATATTGGAAGAATGCGCAAACACTCGAAGAGGCACAAACCGCAAAACTGGATCTCATTTGTCAAAAAATAGGGCTAAAGCCCGGGATGCGTGTGCTGGATATTGGCTGCGGTTGGGGCAGTTTTATGAGTTATGCTGCAGAGCATTACGACGTGGAGTGCGTCGGTGTGACCATTTCAAAAGAACAAACTGCCTGGGCAAAAAAACAGTATCCGCATTTACCTCTCGAGTTTCGTCTACAAGACTACCGGGAAATAAACGAGGAATTCGATCGCATTGTGAGCATTGGTATGTTTGAACATGTCGGGCACAAGAATCATCGAGAGTTTATGGAAGTTGCTAACCGCTGTTTGAAAGAAAATGGCCTATTTCTGCTACATACCATTGGCAAAAACAAACGCAATTCCACCACGGATCCTTGGATCGACAAATATATTTTCCCTAATGGCGATTTACCTTCCATCGGCCAAATCGGAGATGCTATCGATGACCTATTTGTGATGGAAGATCTTCATAATTTTGGCCCCGATTATGATAAAACGCTCATGGCTTGGCATGAAAACTTTGAAAAAGCATGGCCACAGTTTAAAGCCCAGCTTGGTGAGCGATTCTATCGTATGTGGCGTTACTATTTACTCTCTTGCGCCGGTGCCTTTCGCGCTCGCGATATCCAGCTATGGCAATGGGTGTTAAGTAAAAATGGAACACAAGACACCTATCCAAGAGTGAGCTGATCGATTCCTTGGTACTATAAAGCGTGTCAAAGTGACGCAAACAGCGCCCTAATGCGCTGTTTGCTTGGTTACTACCTATTATTTATATGCAATAAAGATTCTTTTAATTGTATGAAGTCGCCATCCATTGTTTGCGATAACACACTGCGTGTAGCATGCTCGGCAAGCGGTTTCGGAAGAGCGATGTTTATATCAAGGATCGCATCGACCGACTCTTTGAATTTCGCCGGATGCGCCGTACACAGAAAGATCCCCTCTTCCCCGTCTTCAAGTTGCTGCTCAAGCAACCGGTAAGCAATCGCGCCATGTGGCTCACACAAGTACCCTGCTTGAGACAATGCCCGTAAGCTCTCTGCTGTTTCTTCATCGTCAGCCCACCCAGAGGCAAGCTCACCTAACGGCCATTGCTGACGGCGGAAGAGCTCTTCAATCCGAGGCCAATTATTAGGCTGACTCACATCCATCGCATTCGACAAAGTCGCCACGGTTTGATGCGGTGCCCACTGACCGGATTGCAAATAACGCGGTACCGTGTCGTTGGCATTGGTCCCCGCAATGAACGCGCTTGATCGGTAACCCCATCGCTTTGGCCAGCAACCCAGCGGTAAGGTTACCGAAATTACCACTCGGCACCGCCATAACCAGTTGATCACGTTTGTGCTTAGGAACTTGGGCGACAGCTCAAAGTAATAACAGATTTGCGCCATCAAACGGCTGATGTTGATCGAATTCGCTGAGTTAAGTCCGATCGTCTGCCGCAAGTCGTTGTCATCAAAGGCTTGCTTGACCAGGCTTTGGCAGTCGTCAAAGTCGCCATTAATAGCAACGGTATGGATATTGCCGCCGAGAGTACAAAATAGCTTTTCCTGCAGGGGGCTGATTTTGCCTTTCGGGTATAAGATCACCACGTCGATGTTATCGATACCATAAAAGGCGTGGGCAACTGCCGCCCCTGTATCCCCGGATGTCGCGGTTAATATGGTGATTTTTTTACCGTCAGAGACCGATGCAATCGACTGCGCCATAAAACGGCCGCCAAAGTCTTTAAACGCCAATGTTGGCCCATGAAACAGCTCTAGCGCATGAATATGTTCACCCACTTGTTTGAGCGGTGCATCAAAATTGAACGCCTCACTGACCAGCTCACCAATTTGGCTTTTAGGTAATTCCTCGCCAATCAGTGCTGATAAAATCTCGGTGCTACGTTCGACCAATGGCATGGCAAGTAACGCATCCATGTCATCAAACTGCGGCAACGTGTCGGGAAAAAACAGCCCTTGTCCACGTCCTAACCCTTGCTGTACAGCTTGAGAAAACGACACGACTTCACTGTGATCTTTGATGTTGTAAAGCTTCATGCATAACTTCCTATTTCTTTTGCGCCTTGTCCATCAATGCGACACACATGAACAAAGCCATCGTTATTTTGTACATACTGCTCGCGCAGCCATTGCGCCAAACGCTCGGCAACCTGTTGATCGTCGCAGACACTAAAAAGGGTGGGGCCTGAACCGGATATTCCCGTTGCTAAGGCACCACAGTTTGCCGCGTACGCCCGCGCCTCAGCAAAGCCAGGGAGTAATTTTTGTCGGTAAGGTTCAGCAATCACATCACAAATTAAACTGGCCGCCAGTTTAGATTGCTGAGTGTGACACGCATGGATAAAGCCGCCGAGATAACGTCCATGTGCGATCACATCCTGACGGCGGTACTGCGCGGGTAAAATGGTACGGGCTTCCGCGGTAGACACCTTGATGCCAGGATAGGCCATGACCCAATACCAGTTTTCAAAATGCGGCACCGCTTGACTAATCACGCCTTGGCTTTCAAGCATGAGCTGTAACCCACCCAAATAACAGGGCGCGACATTGTCATAATGCAGGCTTCCTGAAATGGATGCTTCCATTTCTCCCATTAGCGTCAGCATGGTGGTTTCATCTAACGCATGACCGTGAAAGCGGTTCAACGCCTCTAATGCAGCCACAATTGAACACGCGCTTGAACCGAGGCCCGAGCCAATCGGCATATTCTTTTCCAACACCATCGAGACCGGCTTTACGGGCTGGTTGTTCGCTTTTAAAGCGGCGACATATGCCAAATAGGCTTTATAAACAATGTTATCTTGCGCATCGGGCGGTAATTTATCGGTAAACCGCCCTTGGCAGCGCAACGAAAAGGGCGTTTCTCCCCCATCAGCCACTTCAACGACATCCCCCAGTAAACTGCCGTCGATAGGGCTGACGGCCGCACCCAACACATCAAACCCGACACTAACATTGCCAATCGATGCTGGCGCATAAACACGTACCGTCATGGTTACACTCCTAACTTCCAGCCTAGGGTTCGCATCAGATCAGCAAACACACCGGCCGCCGTCACTGCGGTCCCTGCACCATAACCGCGGAGCACTAACGGAATTGGCTGATAGTAGCGGCTGTAGAATGCCAGCGCGTTTTCACCATCTTTAATTTTATTCATCGGATTATCACTGGCGACAGCTTGAATTTTTACAAAGCATTGACCGCTCTCAATGCCCCCAATATAACGCAATACTTTCCCCTCTTGCGCGGCCTGCTCAGACCATTGCTTAAAGTAAGCATCCGCTTCAGGAAGCCGCGCCATGAAACTGTCAACATCACCGGATTGATCAAAGCCGGGGGGTAAGGCGGGTTCCACGTTGACGTCGTCAAGCTCAAGATCCATGCCTGCCTCTCGGGCTAAGATAAGAAGTTTACGCGCCACATCCATCCCGGACAGATCGTCCCGCGGATCGGGTTCGGTAAAGCCATTTTCCCTCGCCACATTGGTGGCTTCACTAAAGCTTGCCCCTTCATCCAATTTGCCAAAAATGTGGGACAATGACCCAGATAAAATACCGGAAAAGCGTGAAAGTTCGTCCCCAGCAGCAATCAGGTTCTGCAGGTTTTCAATGACCGGTAAGCCGGCACCAACCGTGGTCTCGTACATAAATTTTCGATGGGTCGCTCGTGCTGCCTGACGCAGCTGATGATAGTACGCCAAGCTACTGGTGTTCGCTTTTTTGTTCGGCGTGATAACATGAAACCCGGCCTGTAAAAACGCCGTATATTGGTCGGCGACTTGCTGGCTCGAGGTGCAATCGATCAGTACCGGATTAATGATGTGGTTACGCTGCACTAACTGGATCATTCCGGTCAAACTGAAGGCGGAGAGATGATTAGGTAATTCATCGCGCCAAGTATCAAGATCAATCCCTTGGCTGTTCAGCACATGCCCTTGCTATTGGCTAACCCACACACACGCATCACGATGCCTTGCTGCTTAAGCTTGCCCTGCTGGCGACGAATTTGCTCGATAAGCTCGCCGCCGACCCCACCGACGCCAACAATGAAGACATCCAAATGGTGCTGGCTATTAAATAAGTTTTCGTGACAGGCTTTGACCGCCTCGGATACCCGCTCAGAGGGAACCACGGCCGAAATAGCACGCTCTGATGATCCTTGAGCGATGGCAATTATATTGACATTGACCTCGGCCAGAGAGGTGAAAAAGCGCGATGCGACCCCTTTTGAGGTGCGCATCCCATCACCCACCAAAGAGACAATTGAGAGATCATCGATAAACTCGACCGGTTCGAGCAGGCCGTCTTTCAACTCGAGCTCAAAGTGGGTACTCAGTGCTTTTTCTGCTTTGGCTTTATCTTGGTTTTGAATACAAAAGCTAATGCTGTACTCAGAGGATGACTGAGTGATCAGAACAACCGACACCCCTGCCGACGACATGGCGCCAAATACGCGTGAGGCCATCCCCACCATCCCTTTCATGCCAGGACCTGACAGATTCACCATGCTCAAGTCACTTAAGGTAGTGATCCCCTTGATTGGCAGCTTATCCTCACCACTATCATCACCAATGAGGGTGCCTGCACCTTGCGGATTGGCGGTGTTTTTGATCAGGCAAGGAATATGGAACCGGGCAATTGGCGCAATGGTTTTAGGATGCAGGACTTGGCGCCAAAGTAAGACAGCTCCATCGCCTCTTGGTAGCTCAGCGATTTGAGCAAGCGCGCATCGGGCACCAAACGCGGATCACAGTTGTAAACACCATCGACATCGGTCCAGATCTCACAGCATTCAGCGCGAACGCATGCCGCCAGTACAGCCGCCGAGTAATCAGAGCCATTTCGCCCTAACGTAACCAGCTCACCGTTTTCATTTCCGGCCATAAAACCGGGCATCAGCCCGATATGTTTCTCCGGGATTGGAGATTGCTTAAATCGCTGCGATGACGCTTCGATATCCACTTCGGCGCTTAAGTAACTGCCCGACGCTGCAAAATAATTAACTGGGTCAATATCAAACACTGCATAGCCGCGGGCTTCTAAGAGCGCATGCATGGCCGCCACCGACAAACGTTCCCCTTTGCTTACCACGCGCGCATACGTGCTATCGGGACACAAGCCGAGCAAGCTCATGCCATGCACATATTGACGAAGCTGGCCAAGGCTGCGGGTTAATTTGTCAAATAAAGGCTGAGTGTCAAGGTTGGGTTGACGTTCAGCAAGCCCATGAAATAGGTCGGTAAAAAGGCTTTCTAACTCTTTAAGCGGCAGCTCAGCCTCACCGTGTTTCACCGTATTGTCGACTACTGAGACCAAAATATTGGTGACTTTAGCAGGCGCGGACAAAACCGCAGAGACATCACTTTGTCCTTGATTACTTACAATGATATCGGCAGCGCGGCTGAATCGTTCGGCATCAGCCAACGATGTACCACCAAATTTTAAAACTCGCATCCGTTTGGGACCTCTCTCTTTAAGATAAAAAAAAGCCCGTACCTGGAGGGGTACGGGCTTTTTTTGGAAATTCTGTGCGTATCAGCCCGCACCAACACAAAGTGTGCCAGTAATAATGGTAGTTGTGGTGGTCAAGGTGCTGATCGTTAGTTGCATGTGTGTTGCATTTATCATTTATTGTGTTGAGTTCCCCTTAGGTGTATCGAATCATGCTGCCAAGGTCAACAAAAAAGTGATGCTGATTGCTTTTTCAACAAAACTCTGCGAGCTTGAATCGAGGGGAAAACGATGACTAAAAGGAGCGCAAATGACACAGGACGCCATGGCGCAGCTCGTTGCAAACACTATCTTACAAGGCTCGGATGCCATGTATGGTCGGTTTCTCGATGTGACATCGGGCGCACAGGAACGCTTTGAGCAACAAGATTGGCAAAGTGTTCAGCTTGCACTTAAAACGCGCATTCAATTTTATGACCACCATGTTGGCTTAGTGAGCCAACAGCTCCGTGCCATGTTGGGAAAAGAACACGCGACACGCTCGTTTTTGATGGCGGTAAAGGCAGCGTATATCAAACTGCTTGATGATTATCCTCGCTACGATATCGCAGAAAGTTTTTTTAACTCTGTCTACTGCCGGATCTTTGAGCATCGGAATATTCGGCGAGATAAGTTGTTTGTGCAAAGTGCTCAAGGGGGGCGGATTCCTAAGTACCCCACGCCACTACTTCGGCGGTTTCAATCTCAAGCAGGCATTTATGCGACGCTGGAACGTATGCTAGATAGCACACCGTTTACTCTACCGTGGCGAGATAAAACCAGTGATCTCAAGCGGATCACCCAAATCCTACAGGCGCGCTTTGGCCCCCAGCTAACCATGAGCTTCACCCTTGAGATGGTCCGTCAGCCATTTTTCCGCAATAAAGGTGCGTATCTCATTGGCAGCTCGATATGGCCAATCAACGCCGCCCCCTGGTGTTACCGCTCGCGATTTCTGAGCAAGGTGAGCTCTATATTGATGCCTGCATCACCGACAGTGATGACGTCAGTATCGTGTTCGGCTTCGCTCGCTCGTATTTCATGGTTTACTCCCCTGTCCCTGCGGCCTTAGTCGACTTTCTCAATCAGCTCATGCCCAATAAAACGCCCGCCGAGCTTTACACCGCCATTGGCTGTCAAAAGCACGGCAAAACCGAGCTATATCGTGAATTTCTTCACCATTTGGACAACTCAGACGATTTATTTGATATCGCCCCGGGCGTAAAAGGCATGGTGATGTCTGTATTCACTCTCCCCTCATACGGATTTGTATTTAAAATCATTAAAGATAAATTTGCGCCACAAAAACAAATGACTCATGCCCAAGTGCGAGAAAAATACCGACTGGTAAAAGAACATGACCGTGTTGGACGCATGGCGGACACCCAAGAATACCGTCACTTTATTTTTCCACGTCAACGTTTTAGCGACGCGTTAATCGACGAGCTGCTCGCCGTGGCGCCGTCTTGCATCACGGTCACCGACAGCGAAGTGCGTATTCGTCACCTTTACATGGAAAGGAGAATGATCCCGCTTAATATCTATTTAGAGCAAGCGGCGCCTGAGGCGATTTCTCAGGCGGTACAAGAATATGGTGATGCATTAAAAGAGCTTGCTGCCGCTAATATCTTTGCCGGTGATATGCTGTTTAAAAACTTTGGCGTCAGCCGCCATAATCGGGTGATTTTTTATGATTACGATGAAATCGCTTATCTCACCGAGGTAAACTTCCGCCGTATTCCACCACCTCGCTATCCTGAAGACGAATTAGCGGCTGAGCCATGGTATAGCGTGGGAGAAAACGATGTATTCCCTGAGGAGTTTCGTACCTTTTTACTGGTTAACCGCACAGTGGCCGAGGAATTTGATCGTCTCCATCCAGAGCTGTTTGAGGCGACATATTGGCAGCAACTGCAACGCCAAGTTGAAGCAGGACATTTTCACGATGTACGCCCATACCATGACCAAAACCGTCTGGGATATGCGCACGCAACGGTAAACCCAGCCTAATCGTCACCGATCACTGCCCCTATTTCTTTGCGAAGCAAACCCGAGCTTCTACCGGCTCGGGCTCGGGTTAACGTGTTAATTTACGTGCTTAGCGGATTACGTACTTAGCGGATTGGCACTCACGACCACGCCATTTTGGTCTGCGTACAGGTAATCGCCTGCTGTCAGGGTCACCCCTTCAAGCGTAATCGCGACATCGACCTCACCCTGATCACGTTTGTGCGTTTTAATCGGGCACACCCCCATTGCTTTTATTCCCAGCGGTAAAGTAGACAAAGTTGCTGCATCACGCACAGGCCCGGCAATCACAACACCGGCCCAGTGATTGTCGACTGCGCTGAGTCCAATCATGTCGCCCAATAAGGCCCTATCCATCGCGCCTGAACCGTCAACGACCAAAACGTGTCCATCACCCGGTGATGCCAATAACGCCTTCACTTTCGAGTTATCGCGATCGCAACGTACCGTTCGCACCCGGCCTTCAAAGGCTCGTTTGCCACCATAGTCATACCATTGCATCGGCACCCATTGCACCGCGTCTGGGTGTTGGTCACATAAGTCGGGCAATTTATCGTCCATGATTCCTTTCTCCTTGGAGTTGATGAGACATGAGATGCGTGTTTTAGGTGTCTGCCGCCGCAAACAGGGATGAAAAACGCACGTTAAGTGATTGCGGCGCAAAACCTGTCATTAAAGCAGGCAACAACCATAAGGTATCGTTTTCAACCCAGTAAATTGCGTTTTGCTCCCAAGCTTTCGCCATCGCCACGGCATCCGACGATGCAATCGCGACTGCAAAGCCAGGTTCAAACCAACTTCCATCCGGTGCGCCACCATTCATCGGCCAATATCGGATACCAGCTTGCATCATCGCATTGGCAAGCTGCTTATTACGTAAGTGATTCTCATTGTCAGATAAAGGTTGGCTACGTGGATTAAATGCGGTAAGAATAGCAAATGCATCCACATCGGGCGCTTGAGGTGCATGAAAGGTGATTGATTGGTAAGTTTTCCACAAATCTTGCTGATTATTTCGATCACACATTATTTACATCCACTGGCTATTAATATTACGCTTAATTGCTAATTATGCGCGACTATTCATAAAGTTAAACGGATAGTTGTCACTAACTGACACGTAACATGCTTTTGATTGGGGTCAATAAAGGATGAAAAAAATCATCAACCTTCATCCTAATATATTGTTAGCGTGCTGTTAAATGAATACAATTGACAATAATTAATGGATAGCACAGTGATCGGCCTGGCGTTAACTCAAACCCGCCATGCCCCGTCTCAAGCTGGAACACACGGTGCGTTGTCTAGCATCGACGAATACTTCTCTATGGATGGCGTGCCATATGTTAGTTGCGAGGTTCGCGATAGACATTCCTCGCATTTTGTAAATTTTTTTCACAGGCTAGTCGGTCTAGACTGTGAAATGTAACCGGATTCTATTTAGATATTAGGTATCGCCAATGCAAACCCCGCAAATTCTGATTGTAGAAGATGAACAGGTCACACGTAACACGTTGAAAAGTATCTTTGAAGCGGAAGGTTACAATGTGTTTGAAGCCAGCGATGGCGACGAAATGCATCAAATCCTGTCAAACCATCACGTTCACCTTGTGATCATGGATATCAACCTCCCTGGCAAAAATGGCCTGCTCCTGGCTCGCGAGCTGCGTGAGCAAGGGGACATGGCACTGATGTTCCTCACAGGGCGAGATAACGAGGTTGACAAGATCCTCGGGTTGGAGATCGGCGCAGATGATTATATTACTAAACCGTTCAATCCCCGTGAGCTGACTATCCGAGCACGTAACCTACTCACGCGTGCATTAAGCAGTGTTAACGACAGTGAAGAGAAACGTAATGTTGACGTTTATACTTTCAATGGCTGGACCCTGGATATTAACAGCCGTTCACTGATCAACCCTGAGGGAGAAACCTTCAAACTCCCTCGTTCTGAGTTCCGAGCGCTGCTTCATTTCTGTGAGAATCCGGGCAAGATCCAAACCCGTGCTGAGCTACTGAAGAAAATGACAGGCCGTGATCTTAAACCGCACGACCGCACGGTCGATGTGACGATTCGTCGGATCCGCAAGCATTTCGAGTCGCACAACGACACGCCAGAGATTATTGCCACAATTCACGGTGAAGGCTATCGCTTCTGCGGCGAGATTGAAGAGCAGTAAGCGTAAGTCTTGCGCTTATCGCCGGTTAACAGCCACCGGTTAAAACATCAAAAGGCGCCTCTGGTTAGGCGCCTTTTTTGAGCTTATCCTTATTTGATCTTATTAAGCGAGTTGTTAGACCCACTTTGTTCATCTAACCACGTTTTTAACACCGCTAAATCGTGCGGGTAACCGGCTTTTATTTCATCCACCCAGTCAGCAATATTTTCCCACCATGCGGGTAAATCAGGCGACTGGGCTTTTTGTGCCACTTTTTGGATATGTTTTAACCCGATCGAGCCCGCTGCACCTTTTATTTTATGGGCTTCTGAGACAATGCCGTCTTGATCACGTGCGGTCATGTTCGAGTCTAAGATCGCGATATAGTCTGGCATGGTTGACTCAAACATCTCGATACTTTGTCGCACCGGCTTCATCCCCACCAGCTCGACGTAACCGGTGAGCATATCCAGATCCAATAAGCGCTCGGCTTGCTCGTTCGCCACAGGTCGCTCCGCTTTCGTCTCGGTTTCCGACACATCAGCACTTTCTGATACCGCCTCACCGGCCAAAGCATGATACGTAATCACTTGATTCAATGCGGAGACACTAATCGGTTTACTGATCGCATCGTCCATCCCTTGCGCTAAATAGCTGTTTTTGTCATTGATTACATTGGCCGTCAGGGCGACTAAGGGTGGTAAACCAGTGTGATGCTGTCGCCATGTCGCGGCGACATCAAACCCTGTCATATCCGGCAACTGAATATCAAGTAAGACGAGATCAAACGCATCAGGCACAAAAGCATCGAGTGCGGCCTGTCCATTGCGAGCAACAGTTACTTCATGACCTAGGCTTTCCAGTAAGCTCGTGGCGACGGTGATATTTAGCTCAATGTCTTCGACAAGCAAAATACGTAACGCATTGTCTATCAGCGCAGGGACAGGCTTCTCTTCTTCATCTGGCTCACTCAGTGGCACACTCACCGTGAGTGAAAACGTACTGCCTTGACCTTCTTCACTCTCTAGGCTGATATCGCCGCCCATCAAGCGCGCCAATTTACGCGAAACGGCCAAGCCAATCCCGGTGCCAACAGCGTGAAGATTTTCACCGGCTTGTTTCACCTGATAATACATCGCAAAAATCTTATCTTGCTCATCCTCGGGGATCCCCACACCACTGTCCTCTACCTCAAAGCACAGATGCGCGGTATTGTTGTCAACGTCAGCACTGACCGTGATAATCACACAGCCTTGTTTGGTAAACTTGACCGCATTGCCAACCAAATTCCAAAGAATTTGCCGTAAACGCGTCGCATCGACCGCAACGTATTCGGGCAAGTCCGTAACCCGTTCTAATTCAAAACGTAGGCCTTTTTGCTCCACCATCAGGGTAGAAATATTATCAATTTCTGTCACAAACTCGCGCAGATCGATGCTGGTAGGATGCAATGACAAGCGTTTTCGATCGGATTTATCTAGATCGATAATGTCATTAAAAATATTTCCTAGCGTGATGGCACTGACGTAAATAGTGCGCAAGTAGTTGCGCTGTTTATCATCGAGTGGTGAGTCGAGCAGTATTTGGCTTAGCCCCACAATACCGTTAAGCGGGGTACGGAGTTCATGACTAATGGTAGAAATAAACGCCGTTTTTTCTCGACTCGCTTTTTCTAGTGCATCCTGGTAACGCTTACGCTCAGTAATTTCGCGTCCAAAGCCAAGCAATCCCAAATGCCGACCGTCTCGTGAAAAGAAAGGCACTTTGCGCAATTCAAAGTAGGCTTTTCGGCCATCTTGGTATTCCAGCCATTGTTCATAGGTTATCGATATATTGGCATCAAAGACTTGCTGATCCGTCTCTACCACTTTTTCAGCAATATCTTCACGATAAACATCCCAAGGTGTCATGCCCTTTAGGGTTTTTTCATCGTAACCGGTGAGCTCTTCCATCGCTCGGTTACAACCGGAAAACTGTCCTTGGGCGTTACGGTAATAAATTAAGTCGGGCGATGCATCAATAAAGGATCGCAGCAACGCGGTTTGCTCAGCCAACTCTAGCTGGGCTTTTTCACGCTGATACACCTCGTTTTCCAGATCTTTAATCGCCTGTTGCCGCGCATCCTCTGCTTTTTCTCTCTCTTCTATTTCTAAGTTGAGCTGCTCAATGTTTTCAGTCAATTGGCGGTTAAGGCGCATATCTCGCGCGCGCATTTCTTCAAGCTTTGAGACCAGTTTGGACAAGCGCTGGCGTGATTCTTCGAGTTGATCCACGACCACAGATAAAAAATAGACCGCCCAAGGAGTGATGATCAGACCAAAAAAAACGGAGCGAATAATGTCGATATTCTGGACCGTGCCCTCAAGCACCAAGGTAATACCCACTTGTACCACAACCGCCAGCGCGACTAAGGCCAAGGCGAGTAGCATGCTAAAGCGCACAATCCCGAGTTTAACCAGTAAATCAACATAGTATTGCGCAAGGACTTTGAGTTGTTTCATAAAGGATTATTAACCGCTAGATTCTAGGTAAGTCGGTTCCGCAACCGAGGCTCGCCGAGGGCTTGATGCGTGTGGCGTTGGCATCCCTTTCACCACACTCACTCTATTTCGACCGTTGTGTTTGGCTTGATATAAAGCACGATCCGCTTGTTGTATTAAATCACCGTAATCCCCCTCCAACGTTGGCGTCACGCAAGCAACACCTAGCTGATGGTAATTTTTCCTGTCATCACCGCATCATGATGAGCAATGTCTGCCGATAACACTAACTCGCGTGCGGACTCTGCAACCTGGATAGCGCCATTGAATTCGGTTTGTGGTAATACGATGGCAAACTCCTCGCCCCCGTAACGAGCCACGATATCGAGCGGCCGATTAACGGCGGAGGTTAGTGCATTCGCCACTTGTTGCAAGGCCCAGTCACCTTGTTGATGACCATAGTGATCATTGTACAGTTTAAAATGATCAATATCGCACAGGATAAGAGCAAGTGGGGAGCCCTCACGCGCTTGTGAGCGCCATAGTTTGCTCAGCTGTTCGTCTAAACTGCGTCGATTCGCCACTTGGGTTAGACTGTCGACAAAGCTGAGCGCTTGCAAAGCCATAATGCGTCTGCGAGCTGCTGTTGCGTCTCTTTTCTTTCGGTAATGTCCCGTGCCATCAGCAAAACAGCAGGATCCCCCGTCACCGGATCTTGGATGCGTGACTTCGCTACCTCATACCAGGTTTGCTCGCCCGCCTGATTCAAGATCACATCTTCGTAAGTCACGGTGTCTCCCGTCTCTAATACCTGTTGGTCACGCATTCGGTGTTGGTCAAAGATGTCAGGGTCAACCACTTTCTGCGCAGGGGCGTTTTCCAAGGCCTCGATCGTGTACCCAATGCGTCGGCATAAGCTTGGTTGCAAGCCAAATGGTAATAGTCTTGGTCAAAGATCCCAATAGGATCAACGCTCGACTTAAAAATCGCACTGAGTAAATGACTGCGTTGCTCTAAGACCAGCTCCACCGATTGGCGCTGTTGCGCTTCTTTTTGCAGGCGCTCTTGCATCTGGTGCCAGTTGGTCACATCGTGGCTGATACACAAGGTGCCTATCACTGCCTGTTTATCATTTTTAAGCGCGGTGATATTGGTCTCTAATAAACAGCTTTCATCATTGTGTTGTGTCGCCCATGTCCGTTCAGTTTGAGGGTGAGTCAACGGCTGACTGGCGTGCCAAACAATCGCCTCTTGCTCACGTCCTTGCCAAAACCGGTCAAAGGCCGCATTGGTGCCTACCACATTACCTTCTACATCCTGAAAACAGACTAACTCCTCAAGCGAGTTAATCACGCTAAGCAGTACGCCTTGCTCTTGCTCATGAAGCTGCCAATGAGTGCGCTGTTCTGGCGATGATAAAGAGACCAACCAAGCTCGCTTACCTCGACAACGAATCGGTAAGCCAGATAACTGCACGTTAATACGAACCCGGTTAGCGCCTGGAGCCCTGACTTTCGCCTCGACACGAGAAAAAGGTTGTGGCCAAGCTTGTGCCACAATAAATGCCTGAACGGCTTGCTGTTGGCGGTGAGTAGCGGTTTTAAATCGCTGATGGCTGCCTACCAGTGAAAAGGTTTCTACGCATGGGGCATTGGCATACAAAATATCGCCCTGATCGGCGGTGACAATGGCATGCGGCGTTTCCAAGCCGGCCAGGTAAACCCGCCAGTCAGACAGTGCCACTGTCTGTTGACGCGCCCGCCATCCGTACCCCAGCACGCCACCAACTAATAAAAAAAAAATAAAAACCGCCATGCCGCTCCTGTCCTCTTGTCCCTGACACGTGATATCCATTCACCCATGGCGCCGTATTTTGCCACAATTTACATCGGGCGCGTGATTATCCTGTTCACAGCTTTATAAATATCATCTGTTATTTTATTACATCAATCTGCAGTGATTTTCGCTATGAAAGCGGACGCATAAAACGCACCCTTCTTTGTTTCTTGCTAAAGTTAGAATATCTACTCAAGTTCAACGTTAATTTAA
>NZ_AQOD01000021.1 GCF_000513715.1 Salinivibrio socompensis S35 | reverse complement strand
GATGATTTTATTCACCGGGCCAACCGGGAGCGGTAAAACCGTGTCGTTATACAGTGGCTTGCGTTATCTCAATCAGCCAGAAAGAAACATCGCCACCGTTGAGGATCCGGTTGAGATCCAGCTTGACGGTGTCAATCAAGTCAATGTCAATACGCGGATTGGACTCGACTTCGCCACCGCACTTCGTGCCTTTTTACGTCAAGATCCCGACGTGGTAATGGTGGGAGAAGTACGCGATACAGACACCGCAGAAATCAGTATTAAAGCGGCACAAACGGGTCATTTGGTCCTTTCTACCTTACATACCAACTCTGCCGCAGAGAGCATTACCCGGTTAGCGCATATGGGGATCGCGCCTTACAATCTCGCGAGCTCATTGACCTTGGTGGTGGCACAAAGACTGGTGCGCCGGCTTTGTCCGGTCTGTAAGCAGCCTCACCCGCGTGATGACCTAAGTTTGACGCAACTGGTGCGCCTCTATCCGCGCTGTGATCCTACCCAAATCTATCAAGCAAACCCCAACGGCTGTTACCGCTGCGATCAAGGCTATCAAGGCCGAACCGGATCTACGAAGTGTTGCCTATCGACGACACCATTGCCAACGCGATTTATCGTCATGCTAGCGCAAGCGAGATCACCAAAATCGCCTGCCAACAAGGTATGTGGCGGCTGGCAGAGTCCGGTATTGCCAAACTCAATCAAGGGATCACCAGCGTGCAAGAACTCAGCCGCGTGATCCAACTGGCATAAGGAGTCATCATGGTCAAGCAAACCTTATTCGTGTTCCATTGGCGTCAAGCCGTGCCTTTCGGGCGCGACCAGAAAGGTCAGGTCTTTGCGTATTCTGAGCACGATGCCCGCCAGCAATTAGCCGGCCAATCGATCCTGCCAACACGCCTAATGCGTCGACGCCTTTCCAGTTGGCAACAACGCCAGCACAAAGCAAAAGCCGCCGATATTACCCAGTTTTCTCGTGAACTGACCACCTTATTAGAATCAGGCATTCCTATTGTTCAGTCGCTCAACTTGATCGAAGAGAATCAGATCAAAGCCGAAATGCGCTTGGTGGTTCGTCATCTTCGTCAGCAACTGGAAGCCGGCACCAGCTTAAGCGCTGCCCTAGCGCAAGCCAGTCCCCTATTTGACCGTTTTTATTGCGATCTAGTCGCCACCGGCGAACAAACCGGTCAACTCCCTTTGGTGTTTGCTCGCCTCGCGCTCTATCGGGAAAAGCAAGCGCTGCTGCGCAGTAAGGTGATTAAAGCGATGATTTATCCCACGATCGTCGTCGGTGTCGCGCTCGGGGTTAGCACTTACTTACTCTTGTTCGTGATCCCAAAATTTAAGCAAATTTTTGACTCCTTTGGTGCGCCACTACCTTGGCTGACCCGACAAGTGCTGGCCTTGTCTGATTGGATGACCTCGAATGCGCTGGCCGTTGCCGCCACCCTGATTGCCCTTGCCTTGGCGCATAAATGGCTACAACGGCGGCGTCCGCGTTATCGGTATCATTATCACCGATGCTACTCAGGCTCCCTATTGTGGGTGAGGTGTTGGGCAAAGCCTGTATCGCGAAATTTTCCCGCACATTGGCGACCACCTTTAGCGCGGGGATCCCACTGATTTCGGGGCTAAAGTCAGCGACTAAGATTCTCACTAACGACTATTATGCGCATGGGCTCATCACTGTGTCTGCGCACACCGCCACCGGGATCCCGCTCTATCAAGCGTTACGTGAAAGTGGGCGTTTTCCCAATATGATGACGCAAATGATCATGATTGGTGAAGAGTCCGGCTCGCTAGATACCATGCTTCACCGAGTCGCCATGATTTACGAGGAAGACGTTGATAATATTGTCGATAATCTCGGTAAGATCATCGAACCATTGCTGATTTTAGTGCTCGGTCTCCTCATTGGCGGCTTAGTGGTTGCCATGTACCTTCCTATTTTCAATCTGATGTCCGTTCTCGGCTAAGCCAAGATAGAGTCTCGATACGTAACGCGCTATGATTCGCGCACCACAAACAACAAGTAATAAGCAGGTGTCATGTTGGTGTTCTCCTCCCCGTTTTTTATTGTGATAGCCGGCCTGCTGGGTTTGGTTTTTGGCAGTTTTGTAAACGTGGTGATCGCCCGTTTCCCGACCATGATGGAACGCCAGTGGCGCCAAGAATGCCGGCTTAGCTTTCCTGACGCGAACATCGATCCGCCAGACGACACACGCTTTGATTTGAGCTTACCCGCTTCCCATTGCCCACATTGTCACGCATCGATTGCTTGGTACGACAATATTCCGCTCATTAGCTGGCTAGCATTAAAAGGCCGATGCCGCCATTGCCAATCCCCCATTAGTAAACGATATCCGTTGATTGAGCTCACCGGTGCTCTACTCTGCATGCTACCCGCCTGGCTGATCCCCTTTCCTGGGTGGGCCATCGCGATCATGGGTGCAAGCCTGACATTGCTGGCACTCACCGTGATCGATTGGGAGACCTTGCTGCTCCCCGATCAAATCACTTTTCCCCTTCTTTGGGCCGGGATCGGGTTGGCATTGATAAACATCAGCCCGGTGTCATTGGCCGACAGCGTGATGGGGGCCATGGTTGGCTATCTCAGTCTGTGGAGCTTGTTTTGGGCGTTCAAGCTGATCACTGGGAAAGAAGGCATGGGCTACGGTGACTTTAATGCTTTTTGCGGCATTGGGTGCTTGGGTGGGCTGGCAAGCTTTACCGCTGTTAATTTTGATCGCCTCAATCAGTGGTGCCGTGGTCGGGGCGTTATGGCTTCGCTATCAGCGGCAAGGCATGCAACACGCCTTTGCCTTTGGCCCTTTCATTGCCGTTGCCGGCTGGCTTAGCCTGCTTTGGGGCGATAGCCTGTTACACTGGTATCTTTCACAAATACTAGGAGTCATCTAATGGCATGGGTGGTCGGATTAACCGGCGGAATTGGCAGCGGTAAAACCACAGTCGCAGACCGATTTGCCGCCAAAGGCATTGATATCGTCGATGCCGACGTGATTGCACGTGAGGTGGTACAACCGGGAAGCCAAGGGTTAGATGCAATTGTGGCGCGCTTTGGTGCGGTTGCATTAAATCATGATGGCAGTTTAGCGCGGGCGTGGCTTCGTGAGCGCGTGTTTAGCCATCCAGACGACAAGCGATGGCTGGACGATTTACTCCATCCGCTGATCCGTACCCGCATGATTCAAGCCTGCGCCGAGGCCCAATCTCAGTATTGTTTGCTTGTCGTGCCCTTATTAGTAGAAAATAACCTAATGGTATTAGCCGATCGCGTCTTAGTGGTGGATGTCGACCCCGCCACCCAGATGACCCGAACCTTGGCACGCGATCAGGTCAGCGAACAACAAGTTCAGGCTATCTTGGCTGCACAAGCCAGTCGCCAACAACGCCTCGACGTGGCCGATGACGTGATCGACAATACACGCACTGAGGTGGAACTTGATCGACAAGTTGATGCCTTACACCACACGTATTTAACCTTGGCAACCCAGGCAAACGCCGGTATGTAGCCGGACAGGATAGCTCAACGCTTATGACCAGCCTCACTGTGTATGAACACCCACTCAATGAACAGGTGCGTATTTATTTGCGCCTGGAGTATCTGCTCAACCAACTGGACGAAGTGAGCGGGCTTTCAGCCCCCTGCCACCATATTCAATTTTTCCGTAGTTTATTCGATTTATTGGAAATTTTAGAGCAGGTGCAAGTGAAAGCAGACTTAGCCAAGGATTTGGATAAACTGAAGAAAAAGCTCAAAGCATGGGCAGACGTGCCCCAAGTGGATCAAACACAACTGAATCAGCTATTAGATCGGTTGGCCGCGCATCAACGTTCAGTGCTACAAGCTAAACGCTTTGGTCAAGCGCTGCGAGAAGATCGCTTCTTAACCAGCATTAAACAACGCTTTTCGATTCCCGGTGGCAGTTGTAGCTTTGATTTACCCGTTTTTCATTATTGGTTGCATCAACCTCTCGCGGCTCGACAAAATGCAATTCAAACTTGGATGGACACCCTATCGCCGCTACGTGATGCACTCGCTTTTTGGCTCCAGCTGACGCGAGAAAGCGCACACGGTGGCACCGCCACAGTACAACAAGGGTTTTACCAACAAGAAGCCGATGGCGCCTGCTTAATTCAGCTGAAACTCGCGCCCGATCTTGGCGTGTACCCTTTGGTGTCAGGGCACAAAAATCGCTTTGCCATCCGGTTTATGCCATTTGACGATGATCATGAGGTCGCCGACAATATGCCTGTTCATATCAGTGTCTGTTAAGGAGAAGCACGTGAGTGATGCCCCCACGGTGGTAAAATGCCCGACCTGTCAGCATCCTGTGGTTTGGGGTGAAGTGAGTCCACACCGCCCATTTTGTAGTAAACGCTGTCAGCTGATTGATTTAGGCGAGTGGGCCAGTGAAGAAAAAGCCATCCCGGGTGCGCCTGATATCTCGGACGATGACTTATGGTCAGAAGAGCAGTCTGACTGAGCCGGCCTGCCATACAGTCGCGCGACTGTCTGTTTCTTTCGCGCGACTGCCAGTGTCCTTCACGCCATTTACTTTATTCGTAACACTGGTTTAATTCGTACCACTGGTTTAATTCGCGCCACTGGCTTAATTCACACCACAAGCTTTAAAATCGGGCGCGAATTTTCTCAAGCACAGCGTCATTCGCGTCTGGAAACGCATAATTATCCAGCTCAGCAATGGGTGTCCAAATTCCCTCCTGGCCTTCACAGCCTAAAGGCTCACCGTCAAAGCGACAGACTAAGAAAAAATCCAAGCTCAATGCTTTATCGGGAAAATCAAAGTCTAGCGAAATAAACGGACTCACATCCGTCGCATCAATGCCGACTTCTTCTTTTAATTCACGGAGCAAAGCGCGTTTGGGCGTTTCACTGCCTTCTATTTTCCCCCCGGGAAACTCCCACTTTCCGCCTTGGTGGGCTTGCGCGTGACGACGTGTAATAAACACCTGATCTTGTGCCGAATTGACAATAATGCCCGCGGCAATACTCACCCGTTTCATGCACTCTCCTAATAATAAAAAAAGGCCGCTAAAACGGCCTTTTCGATAACACAGGGTCAGATCCTAGATTCTACCGTGACACTGCTTAAATTTCTTCCCTGATCCACAAGGACAAGGTTCATTTCGGCCAACTTTTCGCCCATCACGCACCACGGTTTCGTTGCCGCTTTCAGCATTTTCAGCGCTTTCACCGTCATCAAACTGGTTTTCAGCCTGTGCATGGTTAACTTGTTGCTTGCGCGCCGCTTTCTCAGCACGTGCTTGCCGCTCGGCTTCCATACGCTCAACATCGTCAGGCTGTTGAACACGCACACGGCTCAAGGCGGTCACCACATCGGTTTTTAATGCATCTAACATGCCTTCAAACAACTCAAACGACTCGCGCTTATACTCTTGTTTCGGGTTTTTCTGCGCGTAGCCACGCAAGTGAATACCTTGGCGCAAATGGTCCATTGCCGCTAAGTGCTCTTTCCAAAGGGTGTCGAGCGTTTGCAACATGACGGCTTTTTCAAAGTTACGCAGCGTTTCGGCACCAACAGCGTCTTCTTTGCCTTTGTAAACCTCAATCAAGGCCGTCAAAATGCGTTCACGTAGTCGTTCTTCGTAGAGCTTGTCGTCTTCATCCAACCATTGCTGAATCGGCAGTTCGATATCAAAGTCAGCTTTCAAGCGCTTCTCAAGCCCAGCAATATCCCACATTTCTTCTAGCGACTGTGGCGGAATATATTGGTTAACAATGGTATTGACCACGTCTTCGCGATTGTGCTCAATCATCTCACTGATATCGTTTGAGACGAGCAAGGCATCACGCAACTCATAAACGACTTTACGCTGATCGTTAGCGACATCATCAAACTCAAGCAGCTGCTTGCGAATATCAAAGTTACGCCCTTCGACTTTGCGTTGCGCATTTTCAATGGCTTTGTTAACCCAAGGGTGCTCAATCGCTTCCCCTTCAGCCATCCCAAGACGCTTCATCATGTTAGACACTTTCTCTGATGCAAAGATGCGCATCAGTGAGTCTTCCATTGAGAGGTAAAAGCGCGTTGAGCCTGGATCACCTTGACGCCCCGCACGGCCACGTAACTGGTTATCGATACGCCGCGATTCGTGACGTTCCGTACCAATGATGTGTAAGCCGCCGGCTTCAACCACTTGGTCATGCAGCTGTTGCCATTTTTCTTTCGCCGCTTCCACTTGCGCATCGGTCGGGTTTTCTACATGACCCAGAACCTGTTTCCAGCTTCCCCCAAGAACGATATCGGTACCACGACCGGCCATGTTGGTCGCGATGGTCACCGCACCAGGATAACCGGCTTGTTCAACAATATCTGCTTCGTGAGCGTGGAACTTCGCATTCAGTACTTGGTGCTTAATGCCATCTTTATTTAGCGCATCAGACAACAGCTCAGATTTTTCAATCGAGACCGTTCCCACCAACACGGGTTGACCCGCTTTTGCACGTGCTTTAATGTCTTCAGCAATCGCAACAAACTTTTCTTTCTCGGTCATATAAACCTGATCCGCATGGTCTTTACGCACCATCGGACGGTTGGTCGGGATCACGACGGTATCGAGGCCATAAATTGACTGGAACTCGAACGCTTCGGTATCAGCGGTCCCGGTCATGCCCGAAAGCTTGTCGTAAAGACGGAAGAAGTTCTGGAAGGTAATCGAGGCCAGCGTTTGGTTCTCGTTTTGGATTTTCACTCCTTCCTTGGCTTCTACCGCTTGGTGTAAACCTTCAGACCAACGACGGCCTGGCATAGTGCGGCCAGTATGCTCATCGACAATAATGATTTCATCGTCTTTGATGATGTAGTCGACATCACGCTCAAATAACACGTGCGCACGCAATGCAGCATTAATGTGGTGAATAAGGCTGATGTTGGCGGGGGAGTAAAGAGTATCGTCCTCGCCCATCAGACCATTTTTCTTTAGCAAGTCTTCAACGAATTCTTGACCGTTTTCGGTCATGTAAACCTGCTTCGCCTTTTCATCTACCGTGAAATGGCCATCACCTTGATAATCTTCGGTGTCTTCTTCGGCTTGCCGCTTCAGGCTCGGGATCAAGGCATTAATGCGTTGATACATTTCAGAGCTATCTTCCGCGGGACCAGAGATGATCAGTGGCGTCCGCGCTTCATCAATTAAGATCGAATCGACCTCATCGACGATAGAGAAGTAGCGATCTCGTTGAACACGGTCTTCGGCGCGAAATGCCATATTGTCACGCAAATAATCAAAACCGAATTCATTGTTAGTGCCGTACAACACATCACACGCGTAGGCCGCTTTTTTAGCCTCTGGCGGCATATTCGGCACATTGACCCCCACCGTCATCCCTAAAAACTCAAACAAGGGACGGTTGGTTTCCGCATCACGCTCAGCCAGGTAATCATTGACGGTGATAATATGAACCGACTTGCCAGTTAACGCGTTCAGATAAGAGGGGAGCGTCGCCGTCAGGGTTTTACCCTCACCAGTACGCATCTCGGCAATTTTGCCATTATGTAGCACGATACCGCCGATCATCTGCACATCAAAATGGCGCAGACCGAAGACACGTTTTGAGGCTTCTCGTACTGTCGCAAAGGCTTCTGGAATGAGATCATCCAGCTCAGCACCTTTATCTAGGCGCTCGCGGAATTCAACGGTTTTGGCTTTAAGCGCTTCGTCGTTCAACGCTTCAAATTGCGGTTCGAGTTTGTTGATTTCATCAACCACTTTTCTCAGCCGACGCAAGGTGCGATCATTTCGGCTTCCGATAACTTTAGTCAGGACTTTCGATAACATGGCGTTGCCGGTACTCTTTTTAATGGTTTTCCCACATGGGCGGCCGCTACACTGCCATAATGCTGGCGTGTTTCAGTTCAACGCGGGTTGGCTTAAGCTCATCGATTCAACATGAGATAACAAGGCTTATCTCTTTTAAGTGGAGCCAAATCGGACAGAATTCAAGGGCGATCACGCCGCTTCACAACAATTTCCACGTAACTGATAGGTGATGGACGGGACGGAAAATATTCTCCCTCATCGCCGTACCCATGCGACACTTACCTGTGAATGGTTCGCTCACTGTATATTGTGCTCAGCGCAAAGCCCAATCTTTCAATTTGGGTAGCTACATGCTGAGATAACCCATGTATGATAAGGTAAAACGGTCCCACATCCTATGACAAATCCAGGACTCGAGGGATCAATTAGCGAAAATTAGACGCTGTGCGCCCGTTACAACACCGAATTGATGACAAAAAAGGCAGTTATTGTGCTATGAGAGACCATCGCCCTCGCTCAACGTTACACCTGCTGGAGAGCGACCCGAACAATATTGCTCAACGTGCGGTTGAGCTTGCTAAGTTAAACAAGCTTATTTTGGCATTGTTACCCGGTGAGACCTCAAAGGCATGTCGCGTCGCCAATTATCGTGACGGTGTGCTAGTCATTGAAGTCGGTAGTGCCGCTTGGGCGATGCGGCTTAACTATGAGCGCCAGCATCTGCTTTCCGTGTTACGCACTAAAGGCCTCGCAAGTTTAATGACCATTGACGTTAACATTAACCCAGCATTAGCGGCGGCGGATAGTACGGAACAAGAGAAGGCACCTACTCGTCATCTGAGTCAAGCCTCTGGCGAATTACTTCGCGCGTTAGGGGAAGGCGCCTCTCCGACGCTAAAAGCACGATTTAATGCGTTGGCGAAACTGGCCAGTGATCAAAAAAAGCCAGAGTAGACTCTGGCTTTTTAATCTGAATAGGTTGTTTTGTCACAATGCTTGGCTTGGTCTCGCCAACAAATAAGCTGGCTTTCGCCTGCTCTTGCTTACGCCAAAACCATTCCCGGTTCAGCAAACGCAACAGGCGAGGTTTCGGTTTCTTCAAACGTGACCCATTCCCAAGCTTCTTGATCGGCTAACACCGCTCGTAACAGCTTGTTGTTTAATGCATGCCCTGATTTGTACGCGCGCATTTCACCAAGAATGCTGTGCCCACACATGTACAAGTCACCGATAGCATCCAGGACTTTGTGCTTAACCAGTTCATTGTCAAAACGTAGCCCTTCTTCGTTCAGGATACGATAATCATCCAGCACAATGGCGCAATCAAAGCTGCCACCCAAGCACAAGTTTTGTGATTGTAAGTATTCAATGTCACGCATAAAACCGAACGTACGTGCGCGGCTCAAATCCTTAATAAAAGATTGGCTCGAGAAGTCGAGCACCAAATTTTGCTGTTCCGATTCAATCGCCGGATGGTCGAATTCGATGGCAAAGTCGAGACGGAAACCGTTGTAAGGTAACAGCTCCGCCCACTTGTCCTCGTCTTCAATGCGAACAGGTTTTTTAATACGAATGAATCGTTTTGGCGCATTTTGAACATCAATGCCCGCAGACTGCAGTAAGAAAATAAACGGGCTTGAACTGCCATCCATAATCGGGATTTCTGGCGCATTCACTTCGATAATGATGTTATCGATACCCATGCCTGCAATCGCAGCACTAAGGTGCTCAACGGTTGAGATGCGAACACCCGCGTCATTGACCAAGGCTGTGCACAACATAGTATCGCGCACATCCTCAGGATTGGCCGGAAAATCAACCGGCGGCTCCATATCAGTGCGACGATAAATCACACCGGTGTTAGCAGGAGCCGGACGCAGAGTAAGCGTAACCTTACGCCCAGAGTGGAGACCCACACCAGTCGTTTGGACCATACTTTTTAATGTTCGCTGTCTAATCATCGGCTTATCTCAACTTTTTCTCAAAAAAGTGTGCTCTGCGTCACTCATTACCCTGTCACCTTAGACAAGGGGAGCGAAATGGTAGCACATCACTGGCTACAAACCAAGCAATCGCGATCAGTCAGCTTGTTTACGCAAAAACGCAGGAATATCGAGATAATCATGCTCGGTCTGCGATTTTGGTGCTGCATTCGATGAAGACGCAGCTGGCTGTTCTTTCGCCGCAGGGTTTGCACTTGCCGCCTGAGGTTTATCTTGCAAAGGCTGTGCCTTTTTAGGCTCGGCTTTTGCTTGCCCAGACTGTGCATTCGTGACCAAGGTAATGTCTGGCTTACGTTCGTTACCAATCCCGGTCGCGACCACAGTCACACGCAGCTCGTCGCTCATTTCTGGATCCATCGATGTCCCGATCACCACAGTGGCATTGTCTGATGCAAAGGCTTTGACGGTGTTACCTACGGTCTCAAACTCATCAAGACGCATATCAAAGCCTGCAGTAATATTGACTAGCACACCGCGCGCGCCCGCCAAATCGATGTCTTCAAGAAGCGGGCTAGAGATGGCCATCTCTGCAGCTTCTTCAGCACGATCTTCACCGGTTGCGACACCACTGCCCATCATTGCGTGTCCCATCTCTGACATCACTGTACGTACGTCAGCAAAGTCGACGTTAATGTGGCCAGGGCGTGTGATCAGTTCAGCAATCCCTTGTACGGCATTGCGTAACACATCATTCGCCTTCGCAAAGGCATCCAGCAAGGTAATCCCGCGACCTAGCACCTTAAGCAATTTTTCGTTGGGAATCGTAATCAGCGAGTCGACTTGCTTTGACAGCTCTTCGATTCCTTGCTCGGCAAACGCTAATCGCTTTTTACCTTCAAAGCTGAAAGGTTTGGTGACCACAGCAACAGTCAGAATGCCCATTTCTTTCGCGATTTCCGCAATAACAGGCGCTCCCCCAGTGCCGGTACCACCGCCCATTCCGGCTGCGATAAATACCATATCGGCACCTTCGAGCTCAGCTTTAATCGCATCGCGATCTTCGAGTGCGGAATCACGCCCAACTTGAGGATTCGCCCCCGCGCCAAGCCCTTTGGTGATATCACCACCAATTTGAATCACCGTGGCGACACTGCTTTTCCGTAGTGCTTGGGCATCGGTATTAATGCTAATAAAGTCAACCCCTTCGATTGACTCACGCACCATATGTTCAACGGCGTTACCACCGCCACCGCCAATGCCGACGACCTTAATCACCGCATCGTCAGACATTTCCATCATCGGTTCAAACATGAGTTCTCTCCGTCCTTCCTGTTCGCATCAGGGTTAAAATTCTTTCTTAAACCAGCTACTCAGCTTGTTAATCCAGCTAGCCACAGCCCGCTTTTGTTCTGGTTCACTCGTTTCTGTCAGCAAGCTTTCTTTACCGTAGTGTAAAAGCCCAACCGCGGTTGCATAGCAAGGCGCTTGCACATAATCAGTCAGTCCCGTGACATTAGCTGGCTGTCCAACTCGGACTTGGTTTTGAAACACGCGTTCCGCGCATTCAACCAGTCCGTGCATTTGTGATGCGCCTCCAGTGAGCACTATCCCGGCAGCCATTTGATGCTTCACACCGTCGCTACGCAGTTTTTCTTGAATGGCGACTAATTTTTGATTTACCAGCCCCAACAATTCTGAACAACGCGGCTCAATGACTTCAGACAACGTTTGTCGCTGTAACGTACGCGACGGACGTCCGCCCACGCTCGGCACATTAACTTTCGCGTCCTTATTCACCAACTCACTCAATGCACAGCCATATTTCACTTTAATGTCTTCGGCATCCGCCAGTGGGGTCCCAAAGGCATAGGCAATGTCGCTGGTGATCACATTGCCCGCATATGGGATAACTTCGGCATGCCGAAGTGCGCCGCCAGTCCACACGGCAAGATCCATGGTTCCGCCACCGATATCGACCACGCAAACTCCCAGCTCTCGTTCGTCCGGCGTGATCACGGCAATGGCTCGCTGAAGCCCGGAGAAAATCAGTTGATCAACCCTAAGACCACAACGCTTCAACGGCTTTCTCAATGTTTTTCGCTGTATCATTGTGACATGTGATGAGGTGCACACTGGCTTCCATCCTGACCCCGGATAAACCGAGCGGATTTTTGATCCCTTCTTGATAATCGATTTTGTATTCTTGAGGGATCACATGCAGTACGCGCTGCTCATCACTGATTTTGACCGACTTAGCGGTATGAATCACGTTGTCTATATCGTCTTGGGTAACATCTTCATCCGAAATCGTCCCCATGCCTCTCTCAGTTTGGCAGTGAATGTGCTTTCCTGACAAAGAAAGATAAACAGAACTGATTTGGCAATCGGCCATCATCTCTGCTTCATTCACCGCACGCTGAACAGATTTAACCACAGATTCTAAGTCGTTGACGCCACCCTTATCCATGCCGCGTGATGGACTACTGCCTACACCTAGGACGTTGATGGTGCCGTCTGGCAGTACTTCACTGACCAGAGTAGACACTTTGGACGTCCCGATATCGAGCCCAACTATCAGTGACTTATCTGTCGTTTTATTCATTCACACCATCTCTTAATCTTGGCTATTCGCGTGGCCTGTCTCGGTTTTCCAGCCTACGGCCGCGCCCGTGTCATAACGCAAATCTACATAGGCAATCGCTTTATCTTGCGCACGTATCCGAGGGTATAACGCGACCAAGCGGGCAAGTCGTTCTTGCCGTGCCGTTCGTCCTAACTCAATCCGTACGCCATCTCGTGTCACGATACGCCACGACCGACGTTTATTCAGTGACAGCGCTTGTATCGATAAACCAATTTTCCGCAGTTTATTTTCCAGTTCACGACTCGTCGCCAGCACTTCTTCTGCTGAGCCTTCGATACCGTGCAGCGAAATTAGTGATTTATCCGCGACATCACTGGGTGTACCATTAAAAACCTCACCACTCGGTGTCAGCAATTTTTGTCCATTCCAAATCGCACTCGCGCGATACTCAGTGATGTGGACCTTCAAGGTATCCGGCCATTGCTTTCTTACTGCCACATGTTTGACCCAAGGCAGTACTTCAATACTGGCTTGAATGCTATCAACATCCTGCAGCATAAAGCTCTTTAACTCACCAACTGACAACACCGCATCACGTACTTGCGTCGCCGTCACATAGGTCTGGTCACCCTCTAGCATCAGTTGCGATAAGGGGAGCTGCTGCTCATCACTCATCCAATCAATAACACGGGCGAGACCAAATAGCATCAGGATAATCACCCCAATCAAAAACGCGAGTGATGCGCCTTTTTGGCGATCCAGCAGCATTATTCCTTGCACACGTGTAAGGGCATTGACCATGCTCATACCTATCTTATCGCCTTGTGTCGACGTTGCTTGACACTCATCGCGAAAAAACCGACCGATTATAGCGATCCCACGCCGAGCACTCCAACACAGATATGCATTTTCATACATAAGCTGGGATTTGTTGCGCGCATTTTTGCGCTCAAACGCGATAAAAATCTATTTTTTGATCGCTAGGACCGCAATTAAGCACGACTTTTATCGTGTCAGCTTATGTTTTATTGCGCCATTTTAGCCTTGTCTAACTGTTTTGCCGCTAAGTTTTTCGCTACTTTACCGATATCGCCCGCCCCTTGTGTTAAAACCAAGTCATTAGCTTGAATAACATTGGCGAGTGCTGAGGGTAAGGCGTCTGCATTTGGTACAAAAATCGGATCCAGCTTACCGCGCGCACGAATGCTGCGACAAAGGCTTCTCCCGTCTGCACCCGCAATGGCTGTTTCGCCTGCAGCATACACATCTAGCATCAGCAATACGTCGACTTTTTCCAATACATTGGCAAAATCATCATAAAGATCACGCGTGCGGCTATATCGATGTGGCTGAAAAATCATGACCAAGCGATGCGCCTGCCAGCCAGCACGCGCGGCTTTAATCGTGACATCCACTTCGCTAGGGTGATGGCCGTAATCGTCCACCAGCAAGACGGTGCCGTCATCGACCGGGAACTCACCGAGTTGATCAAAGCGCCGCCCTGTACCGGCAAAGTTAGCTAAGGCACGTAGAATAGCGGCATCATCGACGCCATCTTCGGTCGCCACCGCAATCGCTGCCGCCGCATTCAGTGCGTTATGCTGGCCTGGCGTATTCAATCGAATCGTCAACGTCTCGCGGCCAGGGCGAGTCACTTTAAAAATGCCAAATTGCCCATGTTGCTGGTAATCATGTAAACATAGATCCGCATCCTGCGAGAACCCATAAGTGATCGCTTGACGCCCAATCGACGGAATTAACTCTCGCACCACAGGATCATCAATGCATACAACGGCTAGACCATAGAACGGCAGGTTATGGAGAAAGTCGATAAACGTCTGTTGCAGTTTTGCGAAACTACCTCCATAGGTATCCATATGATCAGCTTCAATATTGGTCACAATGGCAACCATCGGCTGCAGGTGTAAAAACGACGCGTCGCTCTCATCCGCCTCTGCAATCAAATAACGACTGCTCCCCAAGCGTGCATTGGTCCCCGCACTTTTGACTAACCCACCATTGACGAAAGTCGGATCCAGGCCGGCTTCAGAAAAAATCTGCGTCACCATCGCGGTGGTGGTCGTTTTGCCATGGGTGCCGGCAACGGCAATACCATGCCGGTAGCGCATTAGCTCGGCAAGCATTTCGGCGCGTCTTACCACCGGGATCCGTAAGGCTTTTGCCGCTTCAACTTCCGGATTGTCGGCTTTAATTGCCGTCGATACCACTACCACACTGGCTTGTTCTATATGGCTTGCTTGATGACCGATAAAAATCTGCGCCCCCATGGATGCCAATCGCTCAGTGACGATATTCTGTGCAAGATCCGAGCCGGTTATTTGGTAACCTTCATTAATCAGCACCTCAGCAATACCACACATACCGGCACCGCCAATCCCAACAAAATGGATCCGCTTAACCCGACGCATTTCCGGGATCATGGTGCGAAGTTTTTCCAGCTGCTGATTATCCAATTTACCCATTATCTGTTCTCTATTTGTTTGCGTGTGCGGTAATAACATCCGCAACGCGGGCATCTGCATCAATAATGGCAGCGTCACGCGCCGCCACTGCCATCGCTAACAAACGGTGGCGGTCTAAACGATTAACTGTCTCCGCTAATGAGAGGGCAGTCAGTGACGGCTGCTCAATCATTAGCGCCGCATTACGCTCCACCAGATAATCACCATTGAGCGCCTGCTGTCGATCCGCATGCATGAAAGGCACAAAAATCGCTCCCACGCCCGCCGCCGCTAACTCAGACACGGTGAGCGCGCCACTTCGACAAATCACCACATCCGCCCAGGCGTAGGCCTCGGCCACATCATCAATAAACTCACTGACATCAACATCAACCATGCCGGCGTATCGATAAGCGGCCAGGGTCTGATCCGCATTATTTTTTCCGGCTTGGTGACGCACTGTCACCGACTGCTCAACCAACGCCATAGCCTCCGGCACCGTTTGATTGAGGATGCGCGCGCCTTGGCTGCCACCCATCACCAAAACACGCAGTGCCCCCTGACGCTCCCCAAATCGTTGCGCGGGATCCGGGAGGTCACACACATCTCGACGTACGGGGTTCCCCACCACAGGTTGCCCATCAAATGCGCCCGGAAATGCTTGTAATACTTGCTTTGCTACCTTCGCTAACCACTTATTGGTCAGTCCCGCCACGGCATTTTGCTCATGGAGGATCACGGGCACACCACTCAGCCAAGCGGCAATGCCACCTGGACCACTGACATAACCGCCCATTCCCAAGACCGCATCGGGCTTAACGCGTTTAATCACTTGGCGTGCCTGCCAAATGGCACTGACGATCATCCAAGGGGCTCGTAGCTTGCGCATCAGCCGGATCCAATCAAGCCTTTGACGCGAATAAATGCGATCTCGATGCCATATTTGGGAACGAGTTCGGCTTCCATACGATCAGCTGTACCCAGCCAACACGATTTCCCATCCCTGCTTTTCTAAAACTGGGCAACCGCAAGGCCGGGAAATACATGGCCACCGGTCCCGCCGGCCATCACTAATAATCGTTTTTTAGTCATATTTATGATTTTTACCTTGATAAGGGGTTTTTTGGTGCGCTTGGGACGTGGCTAAACGGTATTCATGATCAATACGCAGCAACAATGCCACCGCCACCGCCATAATCACCAAGCTCGATCCCCCGTAACTGATCAACGGCAAGGTTAACCCCTTGGTCGGCAACATCCCCGCCGCCGCACCAACATTAACCATGGTTTGAAAGGCGAACCAAATACCGATGCCAAAGGCTAAAAAACCACCGAATAACTGACTTTGTTCAAGACAGCGTTTGCCAATAAAAAGCGCTTTGAAGACGAGGAAAAAAATAAAACATAGAATTAGACTCACACCGACAAGCCCGAGTTCCTCGGCAATGACAGCAAACACAAAGTCGGTGTGGGCTTCCGGCAAATATTCTAACTTTTGAATCGAATTTCCCAACCCTTGCCCAAACCAACCGCCGCGCCCAAATGCCATCAATGATTGGGTCAGCTGATAACCGCTCCCAAACGGGTCTTGCCAGGGGTCTAAAAACGCAGTAACACGCCGTACGCGGTAAGGTTCGGCAATGATTAAGCCTGCGACCAAGGTGAGACCCGTGATCAACAGTGCAATAAACTGCCACAATTTAGCACCAGCCATAAACAACATACCCACGGTGGTCACAAACATCACCACCACTGACCCTAAATCCGGTTGCACCAGTAATAAGCCAGCAAATAACAGTAAAACAGCCAGCGGTTTGGCAAAGCCACGAAAATGTTCACGGACTTCACCATGGCGGCGCACAAGATACCCGGCTAAAAAGACAAACAAAGATAACTTGGCAATCTCGGCCGGTTGGATATTGATCCCCGCGATAGAAATCCACCGCACGGCACCATTGACAGAGCGACCCACCACCAAGACCGCTAGTAAGAGAATCGATGAGACCAATAGCATATAGCCGCTGTAGCGTTGCCAGAGTTTGACAGGGATATACATCACTGCCACCACCGCCACCATGGCAACCATCAAATAAAAGGCATGGCGTTTGGCAAACAAAAACGGCGCATCCGCCAATCGTAACCCAACGGGGATCGAGGCCGAGGTAACCATCACAAGGCCAATCACCATAAGCAGCAATGAGGTCCACACCAATTGGCGGTCGTACAGTACCCCAGGTGACGGAGTGCGTAGCCACTGCCAACAATATTTAGGCAAGGCACGTACTGTCATAACCGCCTCGCGATAACAGACTCAACGCCCGTAACAAACGCCTGGCCACGGGCAGCGAAATTGGTAAATTGATCCAAGCTTGAACACGCCGGCGATAACAATACCATGTCGCCATCCGTTGCGGTTGTTGCCGCGGCATCAATGGCCTGTTGCAGCGTCTCAACGCATTGAGCGGACGCGTCCAGTGCAGCTAACTGGGCTTGGTCTTTACCAAAACAGTAAAGTCTGACAGGTAACTTGGCGAGTGCAGGCTGCAAGGCACTAAAGTCTGCGCCTTTACCATCCCCGCCCAATAACAAGTGTAAGTAACCACTTACCTCAAGCCCATCAAGCGCTGCTAAGGTACTGGCAACATTGGTCGCTTTAGAGTCATTGACCCACATGACGCCTTGATGCTCCGCCACTTTCTGACAACGATGTTCAAGCCCAGCATAAGCGCGCAATGCGGTGATTTGTCCTGGTTGGCTCACCCCAACACTGTCAGCCAATGCCATCGCCGCTAAGCTGTTTGCCACATTATGCCGACCAACGAGGCTCAATGAAGAGACCGGAAGTACTGGCTTTCCGCGCACCGATAACCACGCTTGCCCCTCATTGGTGCATAAACAATAATCGCCTTGGTCAAAACCAAACAGACACATGGCGGCGTCAATGTGCGTCTGTGCATCATCCGCATTGCCAATCAGAGTGGTCGCATGCGCGAAAATACGACATTTCGCCGCACGATAATCCGCCAAGCTTTGATACCTATCCATGTGATCTTCTGAAAAGTTCAAAAAAGCGGCACCCTCAAGGGTCAATGAATAGGTGGTTTCCAATTGAAAGCTGGACAGCTCTAGCACATAGAGATCGTGGCCTTTATCGAGCAAGTCCAGAGCTGCCACACCGATATTACCGCCCACGCCCACATTGATGCCGTCAGCTTTCGCCATTTCTCCCACCAACGCCGTGACCGTACTTTTGCCATTTGAGCCTGTAATGGCAACGACGGGCTTATCGCAGTACCAAGCGAAGAGTTCGATATCACCGACAATTGGCGTGCCCGCTGCATGGACAGGATCCAAGGCTGGCGTGGTAAGCGAAATACCGGGGTTAATCACCACCAAGTCGGCTGACGCTAGCCAAGCCGGATGCCAACTTCCCGTGTGTCGTACGACTGTCTCTGGCAGCTGTTCCTCACCCGGTGGTGATTGACGCGAATCCATCACTCGAATAATGGCGTCAGGATGATAGCGAGCAATAAAGTTGACCACTGAAAGACCGGTGATCCCCAGCCCCATCACCACGATATGCTTAAACTCGGTTAATGTTCGGTGGCCTGATTGCGTCATGATTAACGGACCTTCAAGGTAGCTAGAGCGATCAACACCAGCATCAAAGAAATGATCCAAAACCGCACGATCACTCGAGGCTCTGGCCAGCCTTTCAACTCATAATGGTGGTGAATCGGCGCCATACGAAAAATCCGTTGTCCCCGCAGTTTGTACGATCCAACCTGCAAGATCACTGAGATGGTTTCCATCACGAACACGCCGCCCATGATGATCAATAGCAATTCTTGACGGACCAGCACCGCGATCGTGCCCAATGCGCCGCCTAACGCCAATGAACCCACATCGCCCATAAACACTTGCGCCGGATAGGTGTTAAACCACAAAAAGCCCAGTCCCGCACCGACAATCGCCGCGCAGACCACCACTAACTCACTGCTGTATTCGATATACGGAATATGCAGGTAGCTGGCGAAATTGACGTTACCAGTCGCCCAAGCAATAAAGGCAAAGCCGCCGGCAACCATCACTGTTGGCAAAATGGCCAAGCCATCCAAGCCATCGGTGAGGTTCACCGCATTGCTGGTCCCGACAATGACAAAGTAGGTAAAGACAATATAAAACAGGCCAAGCTGGGGCATCACCTCTTTAAAGAAAGGCACCACTAGTTGGGTCGCCGCCGTGTCATGGCCATGCGCATAAAGCGCGAACGCCACCCCAAGTGCGATCGCTGATTGCCAAAAGTACTTCCAGCGGGCCACTAACCCATCGGTATTTTTGCGCACCACCTTCCGGTAGTCATCGACAAAGCCAATCGCTCCGTAACCCAGTAGTACTACCATTACTGCCCAGACATAAGGATTGGATAAATCGGCCCACAACAAAACGGTTAAACTGATAGCAGCGACAATTAGCACCCCGCCCATCGTCGGTGTGCCGCGTTTGCTAAAGTGAGACTCAGGCCCTTCCTCACGAACAACTTGACCAATCTGCATCGACTGTAAACGTCGAATTAAACGCGGACCGGCCCAAAGAGAGAAAAGTAATGCCGTCAGTGCGCTGACAATGGCGCGGAATGACAGGTATTCAAATAAGCGCATTGAGGGCAAAAGGTTTTGTAGTACTTCCGCTAACCATAAAAGCATTAGCAAGCCTCCTTGATTGCGGCAACGACCGCTTCCATCGCCATTCCTCGGGCGCCTTTAATCAGTATCGTGTTAGGTGTTTGTGTTTTCATCATGGCTACTACGTGCGCAATCAGCGCCTCTTTACTCTCAAAATGATCACCGCCACAGCGTTCGCTGATCACACGGCTATCGCGTCCGGTTGTGAATACGTGGCTAACAGCCGCTTGCGCTGCATGTTCGCCGACGTCACGGTGCATTTGTTCACTGTATTCGCCCAGCTCTGCCATATCACCGATAATTAACCAGCGCTCCCCTGGATAGCTGGCCAGTACGTCAATGGCAGATTTCATCGCCGGGACACTGGCGTTATAGGTATCATCAATCAGGCGTAGCCCTGGGCGAGGCTCACTCACTTGCGTGCGTCCTGCGACGTTTTCTACCGCCTCAAGCCCAGCAATGACATCCACCAAGCTCACGCCAGGTAACTGCATCGCCGCACAACCGGCCATTAGCGCATTGATGATATTGTGCTTACCGGGTAAAGGCAGCGTCACTGTCTGTTGGCGTAGTCCGTCACTCAGCGTGATCTGATAACAGCCCGTCTCTGTCAGGATACTTTCCAGCACAGTCAGAGGGGCCGCTTGGGTGTCTGACACCGCAATTACCTGCTTATCTGCCAGAACCGCGTCCCATTTGTCGCCACCGTGACTGCCCTGATTAATCAGCGCGATACCCTCTTTTGGCAGGCCTTGATAGATTTCGCCTTTGGCAACGGCCACGCCGTCTAACGAGCCGAACCCTTCGAGGTGCGCTGCCGCCAAGTTAGTGACCATGGCAATATCGGGCTTCACCAATGATGTGGTATAAGCAATTTCACCAATATGGTTGGCGCCAAGTTCTATCACCGCATAGTGATGGGCAGGTGTGAGACGAAACAACGTCAGCGGCACGCCAATATCATTATTAAAGTTACCTGCCGTCGATAACGTGGGCCCTTTCTGTGCCAGGATCGACGCTAACATTTGTTTGACCGTGGTCTTACCACAGCTGCCGGTGATCGCAATGGTCGGCACCTGGCACTGGCTTTTTACCCATGCGCCAAGCTGGCCAAGGGCGACATGCGTGTCGTCCACCAGCAGCTGGGGAATGTCTATGTCTAATTGGCGAGAAACCACCATGGCGGCGGCGCCTGACGCTTTTGCTTGCGCGGCAAAATCGTGACCATCAAAACGATCACCGTTGAGCGCCACAAACAGCGCGCCTGCCTCCAGCTCACGCGTGTCTGTGGTAATGGCATCGATCGGTTGCGTATCCGATACACGATCGAAATGACACACGCTAGCCCCTATCGCATTCGCCAATATCCTGAGGGGTGTCCGAATCATGATAACTCCTTGAGTCGCGCCGCAACCGTCTCTCGGTCAGAGTAATGGATCTTACCGTGCGCAAGCACTTGATAATCTTCGTGGCCCTTGCCTGCGATCAATACAATGTCGTTAGCGTGCGCTTGCTGGATAACCTGTGTCACGGCTTGGGCGCGATCATGTTCTACCCACACGCGTTCGGGGACCTGCAATCCTACTAACATATCTTGCGTGATCGATTCAGGAGCTTCACGACGCGGGTTATCATTGGTCAGCACCACCTTATCAGCATGCTGCTCAGCCACTCGGGCCATCAATGGGCGTTTGCGCGTATCACGATCACCGCCACAGCCAAACACACACCAAAGTTTTCCTTGGCAGTGACGTCGTAAGGCCAGAAGTGCTTTCTCAAGCGCGTCGGGCGTGTGAGCATAGTCAACCACCACTGTCGGTTTGTCAGGCGCAAGAAAAACCTCCATGCGCCCGATGACAGCTTGTAGCTGCTGACTGCTCGCCAACAATGCCGGTAGCGGATACCCCAGCCTCAGTAAAGTCGCCAGGCTCACCAATAAATTGCTGACATTAAAATCACCCACTAACGCCGCATGAATGTCTCCTTGGCCCCAAGAAGAATCAATACCGACACAGACGCCTTCTGTGGTATAGGTCACCGACCGCGCCAAGACAAATTGGCCCGCGTGATCACTGAGCGATGCGGGCTGCATGGCAACGGCAACCGCGTCAGGCCACTGTTGAAGCCATATGCGACCTACGGCATCGTCCGCATTAATTACTTTATGCGGTGCGCCTAAAGCAAACAGTTGCTTTTTCGCCGCCGCGTAGGCGTCTAAGGTGCCATGATAATCAAGGTGATCGTGGCTTAAATTGGTAAACACGGCCGCATCCAATTCAAGGCTCGCGACTCGCCCTTGTACTAAGCCATGTGAAGACACTTCCATCGCAACATGGTGTGCACCTTGCTGGGCAAAATCCGCAAGATGAGCTTGGATACGAATCGCATCCCCCGTGGTGTTTTCTGCCGCTTCCAGCTGGCCAATAAAACCATTCCCGGTGGTGCCCATCACCGCAGTCCGCTCACCCAAGGCATCAAGCCACTGAGCAATCAGTTGCGACACCGTGGTTTTGCCATTGGTGCCGGTCACGCCAATCATGCCCATGTGCTGTTGCGGGTGCTGATAAAAACGCGCGGCTAATGCCGATAAGGAAGCAGGTAAGGCGCATAAACTGATGAGCGGTACATTCTGATACCACTGCACCGCATTTTGCTCCGCTTGCTGCACCACAGCCACAGCACCCGCCTGAATCGCGGTATCGATAAACTGCCGCCCATCAACCTGGTGGCCTTTTATCGCCACGAAGACGTCGCCTTCACCGATTTCGCGGCTATCCAAGGAGAGATGCCTTACCGGCATCGATGGCACATCTGCCAGCCAAGGGCTCAGCCATTGGTTTAAATCATTCATTGCCATTCACTTCATTTGCATGCTTTGCCACTTGCAACGCCGGACCCGTACCGGCATCCGGTGCAATGTTTAAAATTTGGAGTGCGCTTTTCATCACGCTCGAAAACACTGGCGCCGCAACCTGACCGCCGTAATATTTATCACCTTGCGGCTCGTTAATGACGACGACCATGGCCAATTTAGGATCACTGATAGGGGCCAGCCCAGCGGTATAACCGATATATTCATCGCCATAGCCACCGGCGACAGCCACTTTCGCCGTCCCTGTTTTGGCGCCCACACGATAACCATCAACAGCAGCACGACGCGCACTTCCGCCCTCTTGGGTCACCCCTTCTAGCATTTGCAGTACTTTGTAGGCGTTTTCGCGCGAGGCAACTTGCTTGCCTTCTGTCACGCCTTCACGCTTTAAAATACTCAGTGGCCGATTAATGCCCAACGACCCCAGCGTGGCATAAGCGCGCACAAGCTGAGTCGGCGTGACCGATAAGCCATAACCAAACGCCAAGGTAGCACGTTCAAAGTCTGACCAACGGCGTCGAGAAGGGAAATGCCCCACCGATTCGCCGACCAGCTCCACGCCTGTGCTAGTGCCTAAGCCAAAGCTGCCATACTCACCCAGTAAGGTTTCCACAGGCATCGCTAATGAAAGTTTACTCACGCCGATATTACTGGATTTTTTGAGGATACGAGCGAGGTTAGCCTTACCGACTTTTGAGACGTCACGGACGCGACTGCCACCGATTTGCATAATGCCGTTACCGGTATCGATCACGGTATCCATATCGGCGACACCGTTTTCTAACGCGGTCAGCACCACAAAAGGCTTCATGGTTGAGCCGGGCTCAAACACATCAGTAATCGCGCGGTTACGCATGTTAAAGCTTTTGAGGGAGCTGCGATTATTAGGGTTATAAGAGGGGGCGTTGACCATGGCCATCACTTCACCGGTCTTCACATCCACCATGACCAAGGAGCCTGACGTAGCGCGGTAATCGGCGACCGCTTGTTTAATGGCACGATAGGCGATGGCTTGTAAACGTTGGTCAATACTTAGGGTCAGCGGTTGCCCTTCTTTTTTATCTTCGGTGGCAATATGCTCCACGACACGACCAAACCGGTCTTTGCGCACGGTGCGTTTACCGTGTTCACCGGCAAGCCAATCATCAAACCGACGCTCAATCCCTTCTAAGCCATGACCATCAATACCGGTCATTCCCACAAGATGCGCACTCACCTCCGCGCTAGGATAAAAGCGGCGAGACTCAGCTTTCAATCCCACACCGGGTAACTCAAGCTTATTGACGTACGCGGCCATGGCTGGACGCACTTGGCGCTGCAAATAGATAAAACGCCGCTGACGATTGGCTTGAATTTTATCAATCAAGGCTTGCCGATCGAGTCCTAATACATCCGCGAGCGCGTGCCAACGATCGACATTTTTTAATCCTTGATGCTTAAACACGGTAACAGGATCGGCCCATACGGCTTGAACGGGGACGCTGATCGCGAGCGCCTCACCTTGACGGTCAGTGATCATGCCACGCGCTGAATGCATCTGTTCGGTACGTATTGAGCGCAGGTCCCTTCATGACGTAATCGATCCGGTTCAATCACTTGGATAAAAGCGGCACGTGCGACCAAGGCGACCAACGCTAAGCTAATAAATACGCAGACAAGGCCAAAGCGCCACTGAATCAGTATCGGTGGCGCTTTAGGTGTACGGCGATTGGCTGACTGATTAGAACGTTTTTTCACCGGTCGTTACTCAAAGATCGCTTAACAATGACTTCGTTATCACGGGTTGGGCGAATCATATCAAAAGACTGACGCGCCACGGATTCGACATGGCTATGCTCAGACAACGCATTTTCCTCTAACAACTGATTGCGCCATTCCACTTCAAGGGTTTCACGCTGATCCAATAGGGCGTCCTGTTTGGCAATCAAATTGCGTGTTGATTGGGTCATGGACACTACGGCTATCGCAGAAACCAATACCGCCAGCAGTAACCCCAATGGCAACTTACCGAGCGCCAGTAAATCCTGACGTATCTGCTTGGCGAGGCTGGGACGCGGTTCCATGCGTTATCCTAATTTCTCCGCCACTCTTAACACAGAGCTACGGGCACGCGCATTCAGATCGACTTCCGCCATCGAGGCTTAATCGCTTTGCCAATAGCTTCATCGCCGCCGATCCAAGCTCGGCAATCTGCGCTTCGGTCAATGGCACCCCTTTGGGCACGTCCGGCCCTTTACTTTGCTTACGGATAAAACGCTTTACCATCCGATCTTCTAACGAGTGGAAGCTGATCACTGACAAGCGTCCGCGAGGCGCTAAGCTATCGAGTGCGCCTTGCAGTGCTTGCTCGATTTCATCCAGCTCACTGTTGATATAAATGCGAATCGCTTGAAAGCTGCGGGTGGCAGGATGCTTTTTCTTCTCTCTAAACGGCACCGCGTGATCAATCAACTTGGCAAGCTGGTTTGTAGTCGAAAGCGCAGGCGACTCTTCATCGTCACGATGACGAAGAATGGCATTGGCAATTCGGCGCGCAAAACGCTCTTCGCCAAACACTTTTAGTACCCAGGCAATATCATCGGCACTCGCGGTCTCTAACCACTGCGCTGCAGACTGGCCGGTGCTCGGATCCATACGCATATCAAGCGGGCCATCATGCATAAAACTAAAACCACGGCTAGGATCGTCAAGTTGAGGCGAGGACACGCCCAAATCAAGGAGGATCCCATCAACCTTTTCGGTTAAATCCCGCTCGCTGAGGTACGATGCTATTTCGGAAAAAGGCCCATGAATAATTTGGAAGCGCGGATCATCAATGCTCTTGGCCTCTTCAATTGCACGCGGATCACGATCAATAGCGTACAAACGGCCATTGTCGCCGAGTTGCGAGAGAATATGGCGCGAGTGACCGCCGCGACCAAAGGTACCGTCGACATAAATGCCATCGGGTTTAATCGCAAGGCCGTCCACCGATTCATTTAATAGGACGGAAACATGGTATATTGTTCTGACATACATTCACTTTATTTTTTACAGAGAGAGATCGGCTAACCGCTCACTGATCATCGGGGTTGATTCCGCCTGTGTGTCCATATCCTGGCGAATTTGTGCCTGCACGTCTGCTCGTCCCAAATCTCAAATTTATTAAGTTGGCCAACCAGCATCGCTGTGCCCTCTAGCCCGGCATATTGGCGTAACGTCGCGGGCAGTAATAGGCGACCTTGTCCGTCCATGTCACAATCAAAGGCATGGCCGAGTAATAAGCGCTGCAAACGTCGTTCTGCAGGTTGAAAGCTGGATAACTGCGACAATTTCGCCTCTATCACTTCCCATTCCGGGACTGGATACAGCGCCAAGCAAGGGAGTTGGTGATCGATCGTGCATACAAACTGGCCATCGCAATGGTTAATTAACCGATCGCGATAGCGCGTTGGCAGGGCGAGTCGCCCTTTTTTATCGACCGAGATGGCGCTGACGCCACGTAACATGACGTTATTTTCCCTTTTTCACCAAGATTATCCACTTTACACCACATTTTCCCACCCAGAAGTGTACGTAGCAGGTAAAAAGAAAGTCAAGCAAGCCATGACAGTGAGCAAGATCACACCTGGAAAGATTAAAGAAGGTTTTCAGCAGCTTAATCACGACACAGATAAGCCAATTACATTTGGTTATAACCAAATCGTCTGATTCAAACGCTGAAAAAGAGAGGGCGAGCCAAAAAAGCTCGCCCTAAAGGCAAGGTGAGTTGGCCTGTAAGCCGGGTTCTGTACCGTAAAAACGGCGGTAACCATTCGTCTAGGCCTGCAATCGCTCACAGGCTCCAGCAACCTACCCGTCCCCAAACGCGGGCCGCGCCAATAGGGACCTATTTGGTCTTGCTCCGGGTGGAGTTTACCGTGCCACGAACTGTTGCCAGTCGCGCGGTGCGCTCTTACCGCACCCTTTCACCCTTACCTGTGCTCCGAAGAGCCATCGGCGGTATACTCTCTGCTGCACTGGTCGTAGGCTCGCGCCTCCCAGGCGTTACCTGGCACCCTGCCTGAGGAGCCCGGACTTTCCTCCCCTTTATCAGTCTCCCAAAGGACATCAATAAAGCAGCGATTACCCGGCCAACTCGAGCGGGGGAGTATATAGAAGAATATTCACGCAAGCCAGGGTAAATCACGCTCAGCTACAAATTCTCTAAGCCCCATTTATAGAGTGCGTTTTTTTTCACCGAATATAATTCCGCGACTAACGCGGCTGCCTTTTTTAAAGGTAACTCGGCTGCCAACAAACCTAGTGCGTGACAAGCGGCGGTCGGTAACGCGCTTTTATCGGCACGATGGCCGGCGACCAATAACACCATTTCTCCGCGCAAGCGGTTGGGATCCTCACTTAACCATTCGATAAGCTCTCCCAATGGCGCCCCATGGATGGTTTCAAAGGTTTTGGTCAGCTCGCGCGCCAGCACTACGCGACGCGCATCTCCCAGCACCTTGCGCATATCCGCCAAGCTGTCACGAATGCGATGTGGTGATTCATAGAAAATCAGCGTGCGCGGGTCATCCGCTAATTCACGGAACGTATCTTGTCGCGCTTTTGTCTTCGGGGGGAGGAACCCTTCAAAACTAAAACGGTCTGAAGGCAAACCAGAAGCACTTAATGCAGTGACCACCGCGCAAGCGCCAGGCAGTGGAACCACTCTAACACCGGCCTCTCGGCATTGGGTGACCAGGTGATAACCCGGATCACTAATCAAAGGCGTGCCGGCATCAGAGACCAATGCAATCGACTGACCTTGCTGCAGACGTGCTAACAAAGCAGCGGCTTTCTGCTGTTCATTGTGTTCGTGCAACGCAAAAGTTTTCGCACTAATAGAAAAATGCGATAACAACCGAGCGGTATGACGCGTATCTTCGGCCGCAACCACGTCGACACTGGCTAAAATATCAAGTGCACGCTGGGTAATATCGGCTAAGTTGCCAATCGGCGTTGGCACAATATACAACGTGGGGTGAGCATGGTCGGATAGATTTGCATCAGTCATTTGTTTAACAACCCTTCGGCGATTAAGATAGGGGCAACGTTGTCACGGTTGAAATATGTTCATGGTTAAACTTACCCAGAAGCGCCAAAGTGTAACACGACTTATTACCCCTGTAGCCTTAGCATTGGCTTTAGCGGCTTGTAGTGCACCGTCCACCTCACCAACTGCGCGTGATGTCATCAGTCAGCCAGCAACGGAAAATTCGACATTTTATTTGTTGCAGGCAGAAACCAGCCAAGGCGAGAAGCAAAATGACTGGTTTTTACTGGCGATCAAAGCGCTGATTAACGAGCAGCAACTGAACCAAGCGGATGTGCTACTGCAACGATTAGCTGAGCGCAATCTTAACGTGGACCAGCGTATTGAATGGACACTGGCGCGTGGACGCTTTTTAGCACAGGCCGGTAAGCTAACCCAAGCGGAGCAAGCGCTCGTGTTATCACCTGACTGGCAGCTAACAGATGGCCAGTATGTGCGCTTTTACCAACAAAAAGCCAAAATTGCGCGTCAGCAAAACAATGTCCTCGGCGCCGTCAATAATCAGCATCGGTTAGCCAGCTACATGGAATCCGACCAGGCTCAACAAGCATGGAACACGCTGTGGCAAGACTTACAGTCGCTTAACCAGCGCGAGATCAAACAGCTTCAGTCCAGTGACGATGACATCCTTGCCGGTTGGGTCACCTTACTCGATATCGCACGTCGTTACACTGGCGATCTGGCCGAGATGCAAAGCCAATTAGATGGCTACTTAGCGTCGCATCCTACGCATCCCGCGAACCAGTATTTACCGGACAATTTGGCCGATATTCAAGCACTGACCATCACACAGCCCACCAATGTGGGGGTGATGCTTCCGCTCTCGGATAAATTCGCTGATCAAGGTGATGCCATTCGCGATGGCTTTGTTGAAGCCATGCTCGATGCCAAGACAGATCAACGCCCTCGTGTGCGCTTTTATGACACCAACGCCATGGATATCGAGACGCTCACGCAACGTATCCGTGATGATGGTATCGATTTCGTGGTTGGACCGTTACAAAAACACAAAGTCGCCGCAGTCAGTCAGGCTATAGCAGGTCAAGTGCCTTTATTGGCGCTCAACCAGCCTACTGATGAACGATACACAAAAGGGGTGTGTTACTTCACCTTGTCACCAGAGCAAGAAGCCGCACAAGCCGCCGACCGTCTTCACCAGCAAGGCTACCAGTTTCCATTGGTCCTCTACCTGATTCTGCCTTTGGCCAACGAATTCGTGATGCGTTTTCCGCTCGCTGGCAGTCACTCACCGATACAGACGTTGAGCAAGCACCGCTCGGCGAGCGTGATAAGATGCAAGCACGTATTCGTGATATCTTTGGCTTAGATGCCAGTCAGCGTCGCATTGCGCAACTGAAACAGCTCACCGGTTTATCGTTACAATCGCAAGCTCGGAGCCGTCGCGACATTGATGCGGTTTATATGGTAGCCGGTGCCGCTGAGCTTACCTTATTAAAACCCTTTATTGAGGTGGCGATTAACCCCGATGTCTTGCCGCCTAAACTCTATGCAAGCTCGCGCAGCAATAACCGCGCCGATGGCATGGGCCAATTAGCCGAGCTAGAAGGCATCGAATTCAGTGACATTCCTTTATTGATTCACGCCCAAAGCGATGCCTATAAAACCTATCAACAGCGTCACCCGTCGCCAAGTAACAACACCACGCGCTTACATGCTTTGGGGATGGATGCGTATCAGCTGTTGAAAGGGCTACCACAAATGCAAGCCCAACCGGGTTATCAGCTCAGCGGGCAAACAGGGCAACTCTCACTCGCCGAACAGTGTATTATCCACCGTCAGCTAGACTGGGCGCGATTTGGTAAAACCGCGATTGAGCCTGTCGAGACGGAACGCCGCGGAGAGGCACAGTGAAACAACCTCAGCCCAGAGCAACAGGACAGGCTTATGAAGCTCATGCTTGCCAATATCTGATGCGCCATGGGCTGATTGTTCTCGATAAAAACGCTCACAGTCGACGCGGCGAGATTGATTTGGTGATGCGCGATGGCCGCTGCTTAGTCTTTGTGGAAGTGCGTTTCCGACGCGGACACGGCTTTGGTGGCGCGGCAGCGAGTATCACCAACGCAAAACAGCGTCGTTTAGTCCTCGCGGCAGAGCGTTGGATGCAATGCCGCGGCATCAAAAGTATGCAAACAGAATTTCGCTTTGACGCCGTGACCTTTGATGGCAGCGTTGAAGCGGTCAATTGGATTCAAAACATTGTTCAAGGGTAAGTCATGCTAGAGAGCATTAAAGAGAGCTTTACCGAAAGTATTCAAACCCAAATCGCGGCTGCAGAAGCGATTCCCGAGTATCTATCACAATCGGCACAAGTGATGGTGCAAAGTCTACTCAACGGCCACAAAATCCTGTGTTGTGGTAATGGCGGCTCAGCCGCGAATGCCCAGCATTTTGCGTCTTGCCTGTTAAATCGCTTTGAAACCGAGCGCCCCAGCTTACCGGCGTTGGCACTGACCACCGACACCACCACCTTGACGGCGGTGGCCAACGATTACAGTCATGATGAAGTGTTTTCTAAGCAAGTCCGTGCGCTAGGACAAGCGGGCGATGTACTTTTGGCGATATCCACCAGCGGGAACAGTAAAGACATCATCAAAGCGATGGAAGCGGCCGTGACCCGTGATATGACCATTATTGCGTTAACCGGGAAAGACGGCGGTGAAATGGCGGGATTGCTTGGCCAGCGTGATGTCGAAGTCCGTATTCCCTCACAACGTACTGCGCGCATTCAAGAAGGACACCTACTCACTGTCCATTGCTTGTGTGATCTGATTGACCAAGTCCTCTTTCCTTCTCACGGAGAATAATCCATGCGCGTTATCCTAACCTTGATACTGGCACTGACCCTGCAAGCATGTTCCGCCATTTATTCGTCCGACCCTCGTACCACCGGAGAAGAATGGCAAGATACGCAAATTGGGCTAAATACCGCCGGGATCGTCAACAAGACCCCTTTCAAAAATAAGCTTCGCGTCAATGCGGCATCGTTTCAAGGACAAGTTCTGTTAGTCGGTCAAAGCACCGATCAGGCCCTCACCCAGCAACTGGTCCAACGGATCCGAGCACTGGACAACGTCGATGTGGTGTATAACGAAGTCCGCGAAACGCCCATGCTTGGCTTAGCGGATATCAGCACTGACAGCTGGCTAACCACCCGGGTAAAAGCGGCCTTTGTCGCCGATGAAAAGCTACGCGCCGTGAATATTAAGGTGGTCACTGAAGCCCGAGAAGTGTTTTTAATGGGCGCAGTAACCAAGGTACAGGCAGATCAAGCTGTCGAGATTGCACGTAATATTCGCGGTGTGGAAGGCGTGGTAAAAGCGTTTGAATACGCAGACGCGCCTCAATCTGAATAAAAGTCAGCGTCACTGCGTTATCATCGTATATAGGCCGGCATTATTGCTGGCCTTTTTATTGACGCCGCCTTCCCGCATATCATTTCCCCGTTTTAGCTGGTTACCCCTTCGTTTTCTTAATGAAAACAATTCAGTCACTTACATTACCCCTCTACAACAAAAAAGATAATAATAGTAACAATACGCATTTTTATAGTGATTTTATTAGTTATTTATCTCCTCACTTGATATATTCCCCCACCACTACAAATAAGAACTATTTGCATAGGAGTATGAAATGCATTTACGTTTAAACCCTTTAACGGTTGCACTCGTTATCGCGGGCAGTTTTAGCTTCTCTATTCACGCTCAAGAGCAACAAACACTCGATACCGTGACTGTCACTGCTGACAGCCTATCAGGCAATATCGCTGTGACGGACGAGCAACTTGAAGCACGTCAAGCTCAAGATCTAGAAGACATATTCCGAGACACCGTCAGCATGAATGTCGGTGGCGGCGTCGGAGCAGGACAAAAGGTCTACCTGCGTGGTATTGAAGATACCAACCTCAACATTACCGTCGATGGCGCGGCTCAAGGCGGCTACCTGTTCCACCACCAAGGACGTTTAAACATTGAGCCTGAGCTGCTCAAACGTGTTGGCGTCGAATCCGGGCCGGCCAGCGCCGATAATGGCCCAGGCGCATTGAGGAAGCGTGCGTTTCGAGACCAAAGATGCACAAGATATGCTGCATCCAGGACAAGATACTGGAGCCCGTTTTGCCGCTGGTCACGAAAGCGCAGCAAACGCCACCTCGGGTAGCTCCGCGGTATATGGTCGCCTTGGCGAATCGCTCGGCATTCTTGCCTATATCAAAGGCCGCAATAGTGATGACTATCGTCACGGTGGGGGAGATTTACAACCTGCCACCGCTAGCCAACAGCGAAGCTACCTGATCAAGCTGTCGCTCCTTGAACACGGTGATCACGATGTTCGAGTGAGCGCCGAGCGTCGCACCGATCAGGGCGATTACTTTATCCGTGCCCATATGCCCTACTTCGGCAGACAATCCCAGAGCTATCAAGAAACCGATCGCGAAACCTTCTCTTTCCAACATCGCTGGGCGCCGGATTCCGACTGGATAGAATTGACCACCAAGCTCTATCAAAACACCCTGGATCTAGATCGGATTGAGAGCCAGACATTCAGCCGTTCGCGCAATACTGGCGGTGATATTCGTAACCGTATGCGTTTCAATACCGGTGCGTTGCAGCATGATCTCACCACGGGTATCGATATGTTCGAGCAAAAAACCGACAATATCGATTATGATGAAGCGAACGGTCCTAACAACCAAGATAAAGCCAGAAACATTGGCGTTTTCTTGCAAGATAGAATGACAGTCGGAGACCTTGGCATTGCTTGGGGCGCACGCTTTGATGACTACCACACCGATTATGGCCAAGCGGGTGAAGTCGATGGCAGTGACGTCTCGCCGAACCTGCAACTGAGCTATCAAGCCACTGACAACCTGCGTCTACATGCTGGTTACGGCGAAGCCGTGCGCGGTGCCAAAACCCGCGAGGTATTGCTAATTGGCGGTGCTGTTGAGGTCGATAAAAACCTCAAGCCCGAGCACGCCAAGCAAGCCGAAATCGGTATGGACTGGCAAGGCTATGGCTTTTGGCTGAGCAAGATACACTCAACCTCGCCTTGACGGGATTTAAAACCCAGATCGAAAACTATCAAGCTTATGATCGTCATAGTACTCCTAATTATCTTCACAATCTCGATGGCGATGTCACGAGCCAAGGCGTCGAAGCCAGTGTCAACTGGATGCTCAAGCAACTCGATACCCGTCTGAGCTATAGCTACGTCGACATGGAAGATGAAAATGGCGATCCTTTAGGCGACTCCATGGCAATTGGCGCTTCAGTCGGCAACACTTGGGTATGGGATACGCAATATCAGCTGGTCGATACGGATGTGAGCTTAGGCTATACCTTACTGGGGTGGAAAGGCTGACCGATGTGCCAGAAGATAAACACGAGAAGCCTGGTTACGTGGTCCATGACGTGCGCGCACAGTGGCAGCCAGCAGCGTATCAGGGGCTTACCGTTTCACTCGCGGTCAATAACCTGCTCGACAAGGAATACAGCGAGCATAGCTCGTTCACCTTAAGCAGCGGTAATAGTATGCCTGAGCCTGGACGTGACCTGCGTTTGGGCATGAGCTATCGCTTCTAGGCTTTCACAGCCAGATAAACGATAAACGAAGGGCCGACAGCATATCGGCCCTTTTTTATCCGTATCGAGTACAATTCCGCGCCAGCTCGCCTAGCCACCCAATCATTCTCGTGACGAGAAACCACCTCGTTTCGCCGTTCACGCGTGTAATGCGCTAGGCTACAGCTTGCGCCTCAGTAGCAACAAGGTGATGACTAAGAAAATCAAACTGGGTGTGATCGCTCCCAAGGCGGGCGGAAGGTGATACACCAAGCTCATGGGCCCGAAGACTTCGTTGGCAATATAAAAGCCAAAGCCGAAGATCACACCTGATAACACCCGCGCCCCCATGGTGACAGTGCGCAAAGGCCCAAACACAAAACTCAGCGCCAATAGCATCATTACCGCAATCGACAAAGGCTGCACCGCTTTTCGCCACAGGGCCAGCTCATAACGTGAGGCATCTTGCTGTGACGCTTTAAGGTACGAGACATAGCTATACAAACCCGATAGAGGCAACTCTTCCGGCTTGACCGTCACCACGGCTAATTTGTCAGGGGTGAGCGTGGTATTCCAAACCAATTCATCTTGTGTCACGTTTGTCAGTGCGGTTTGGTTTTGCATCCGTGTGATGGTTACGTCTTTTAGCATCCAGCTGTCTTTATTGAGATAATCGGCACGCTCCGCAAAGACCACATTGGTCATCGTTTGCTGATCATCAAACTTCCAAATACTCACGCCGGTCAGTGTATCTTGCTCATCGGCACGGGCGATATAGATAAAATCGTTGCCATCTTTCGCCCAGACGCCCCGCCGCACCGACATCACATTGCCGCCTGATTTGGCAATGGCGCGTAGCTCTCGGGCGGCTTTCTGTGCATCCGGTGCGCCCCATTGGCCCAGCACCATCACAATCAGCATTAACGGGATCGCCATTTTGAGCACCGACATGCCAATTTGTAGTTTAGACACCCCAGCCGCCTGCATCACCACCAGCTCAGAGCTAGAGGCCAGCATGCCCAAGCCAATGAGCGCGCCGAGCAATACCGCCATCGGGAAGAACATTTCAATGTCCCGTGGCATGCTTAGTAACACATACAAAATGGCTTTGCCCATGGTATAGGCACCATCACCTACCGAGCGCAGTTGCTCGACAAACTTGATGATCGCCGACAATCCAACCAAGGTCGCTAAACACAATGACGACGTGCCTATTAATGTTCGGCCGATATACCAATCAAGAATACGAAACATCAGGCAGATCCTTTTAAGCTAGCTTTGAGTTTTCGCACCGGTAACGAATCCCAACCGGCAAGCACCACAGCCAATAACAAGGCGGCCAGATTGATACTCCACAGGCCTATTTCTGCGGGCAGATCGCCATCTTCTACCGCCGATTTGGCGGCACTGATCGATAAAAAATAGGCCAGATAAATCAATATCGCGGGGAAGAGTTTGGCAAAGCGCCCCTGGCGTGGATTGACGGACGAAAGCGGCACCACGATCATGGTCATCAATGGAATACACAGCACCAGCGAGATCCGCCATTGCAGCTCTGCGCGGGCTTTTAAGCTACTTTCACCCAACAATTGTAACGTGGGGACCGCATCCCAGTCACGGTTTTTCTCCCGCACTTCTCGCTGACCAATTAACACCTGATAATTTTTATAGGTCGTGATCCCGTAGTTAAGGCGAGTAGGAATGCCCTCCGTGCGTGTCCCTTCTAACAAATCCAATACTTGTCGGCCATCAGACAACTCAGAGACATAGCCTTTATCGGCGACCACCACATTGGGCAGTAAGGATCCTTGAGGAACAGGCTGCGCGACAAATACCTGATTCAGCGTTTTGCCGTCATCTTCGATATTGTCGACAAAGATAACCGCCTCGCCCGACGGCGCACTTTGAAACTGCCCTTGAACCAACAACTCTAAACCGGATTTGGCTTCTAACTGCTCCATGACCTCGAGTTCTTGGTTGTTAGCCCATGGCGTTAGCCACAACGAGTTGAAAGCGGCCACCGAGCCGGTAATGATCGCGAGATACAGCGCGGCCCGGATCAGAAACTCATTGCCAATGCCAGTGGCATTCATCACAGTGATTTCACTCTCGGCGTAAAGCGCCCGAAAGTAATCAAAATACCGATATACAAGCTCAACGGTAACATCAGCATCGCCATCGACGGCATATAGAGGCCGACTAAGGTAATGATCTGATTTCCCGGGATCGACCCTTCTGTGGCACTGGCGAGCACACGGATAAATTTTTGGCTAAAAAAGACCAGAAACAACAACAAATAAAACCGCAACTTGTGTTTTAA